>CAXBAZ010000007.1:0-19232 GCA_963973395.1 uncultured Acidimicrobiaceae bacterium | reverse complement strand
ACGCGATCCGCCAGGCGTTCGCCGAGGGTTTTCGCGATCGGAGCGATCGCCGAGGCCGCGAAGATCACCCCGCCGGGGTCGGCAGCATCCTCGGTCACCCGCACCAACGCGTCGGGCGACCGCCCCGACGACCTCGCGCTGATTGACCGAACGTGCGGTCAGACTCTCTGAGCGCTGTTGGCCGCGGCCCGCAACGGTGGGACGTGCCACGTGTGGTGTGTGGCGTGCGTTCGTCAACGTGATCTTTGCTTCACTACCGGGCACATGCCGACTTCCATGTCACGGCGACTGCTTGCTCGCTGCTGCGCAGGAGACCGCGACCACAGTACTGTCGACGGCCGTCTGCGCACTCCCGTGGCGACAGTTTAATGTATGGCCAGATGGCGGTATCATCGGCATATACCGATGGGAAGGCATGAATGGCAATCGACACGAGTTCCGATATTGCAGTAGCGGCGCAGCTCTTTCGTGGGTTTGGCGATCCGACACGGCTGGCGATCTTGGGCGAGCTCCTGGGCGGTGAACGGCGGGTCGTGGACCTTGTCGAGACACTCGGGTGCTCGCAGTCGAATGTGTCGGGGCATCTGGCCTGTTTGAAGGAATGCGGGTTGGTTCTCGACCGGCCCGAGGGGAGGTCGGTGCACTACCGGATCGCTACCCCGGCCGTGATCGATTTGCTTCGGCAGGCAGAGGTATTGCTCACTGAGGTGGGTCAGCACGTGGCGCTGTGTCGCAACTACCGCACGGGAGACGATCGATGAGTTCCGATGTGGCAGCGGGCCTCGAACCCGGTGAGGTCCCGTCTGGTGCTGATGCATTGTTGCCGGCGCTGTGGCGGTCTCGGGAGGTGCGATGGTCGGCGGGCAGCGGTCTGCTGATCGCGGCCGGCTATTTGGCCGGGCCGCTCGGTGCGCCGGGCGCGGTGTCGACGGTGTTGTTCACCGTCGCCGCGCTCGTGGGTGCGCGGTTCTTTGCTGCCGAGGCGATCGAGGAGCTGATCAGCGAGCGCGAGATCGGCATCGAGTTGCTGATGACGGTTGCTGCGGTCGTCGCTGGTGTTCTCGGCGCGTGGTCCGAGGCGGCTGCGCTCGCGTTCTTGTATTCGATTTCGGAGTCACTGGAGGAGTTCACCGAGGATCGCACGCGAGACGCGATCGCCAAGCTGTTGGATCTCGCTCCACGCCGGGTGACCGTTGTCGATGCCGGTGGCAACGAACGTGACGTCGATGTCGATGAGGTGGCAGTCGGCGACCGGTTCCTGGTCCGTCCGGGTCAGAACGTCGCCACCGACGGCGTCGTGCTTGAGGGTGCCTCGGCGATAGACGAGGCTGCGGTCACGGGTGAATCGATTCCGGTCGACAAGACGGCCGGCGACAAGGTGTTTGCCGGTACCGCCAACAGCCACGGTGCGCTCGTCGTCGAAGCAACGGCCACGTCGGCAACGAACACGCTTGCTCGGGTGGTCGAGCTGGTCACCGAAGCCCAAGAGAGCAAAGGGCAGGGCCAGCGGTTCATGGAGCTTTTCACCGGCGTGTACTCACCCGCCGTGCTCGCTGCCGGAGCCGTGATCCTGATCGTCGGGGGCGCCGTGAGCGGCGAGTGGGGTGACTGGGCGCTGCGCGCAGCCACGGTGTTGGTCGCCGCTGCCCCCTGTGCCCTCGTCATCTCGATCCCGGTCACCTACGTCGCCGCCATGGGGCGCTCGAGCCGCTCCGGCGTGCTCATCAAGGGTGGCGTCTACCTCGAAGAGCTCGGCCGCCTTCGCGCCATAGCCCTCGACAAGACCGGCACCCTCACCCGTGGCAAGCCGGAGCTCACCGCGCTCCACCCGACCGGCACCCTCACCAACAATGAGCTGCTCGCTCTCGCTGCTGCTGCCGAACGGCGCTCCGAGCACCCGATCGCCCGGGCCATCGTGTCCGCTGCCGACCAGCGCGACCTCACGGTGCCCGAACCCGACAGCTTCAGCGCGGCCGTCGGTGGCGGCGTCCACGCCAACGTCGACGGCACCGACCTCACCATCGGCAGCCCCGCCTATCTCACCGGCCAAGGCCACGACCTCGACGCGGTCAGCGACCTCATCGAACGCCTCGAGGCGGCCGGCAGCACCACCGTCGTACTCGCCGAAACCAACGGAGTTCTCGGTGTCTTGGGCGTCGCCGACACCCTTCGACCCCAGGCTGCAGCGACGATCACCAAACTCCGCAGTCTCGGTATCGAACATATCGTCATGCTGACCGGCGACAACCCACGCACGGCCGCGGCCATCGCGGCTCATGCCGGTATCGACGACATCGGCGCTGGGCTCAGCCCCGAGGACAAGGCCGCACGCATCCGTGACCTCGTCGACCGATATGGACATGTCGCGATGGTCGGCGACGGCATCAACGACGCCCCGCCGCTGGCGGCTGCGTCGGTCGGCATCGCGATGGGCACCGCCGGCAGCGACATCGCACTCGAGACCGCAGACGTCGCACTCATGGCCGACGACTTCGCCAAGCTCACCACCGCGATCGGCACCGGGCGGCGCACGCGCCGTATCGTCACCCAGAACCTGGCCTTGTCGCTGGTGATCCTCGCGGTGCTGGTCCCCACGGCGTTGTTCGGGGTCATCGCCCTGCCCGCCGCCGTGCTCGCTCACGAACTGTCCGAGCTTGCGGTCATCCTCAACGGCACTCGAATGGCCCGATGAGCTCGTCGCACCGCCAACTCCTCGTTGTCGCTGCCGTGACGATCATCGCCGACCTGGCGGCCAAGGCAGCGGCGGTGCGGTGGCTGACGACGCCGGTCGATATCGGTGTCATTATCTTACGGGCGACCGAGAACTCCGGCGTCGCGTTCGGAATCGGGGCCGACCAACCCGTCGCCATCATCGCCGCAGTCACCGGCGTGGCCGTGATTGCGATCTCTGTCGCTGCCTGGCGCGGGCACATGGGCGGACCGGTCGGAGCCGGACTGGTCGTCGGTGGCGGTATCGCCAACCTTACCGATCGCATGGTCGGCGGCAGCGTGGTCGACCTGTTCGATCTGGGCTGGTGGCCAGTCTTCAACCTCGCCGACGTCGCCCTGACTACCGGCGTCGCCCTCATCGTGTTCACATCGCTTCGCGACGCCCGGACGGTCACGGACGAGCCGGTCGAGGAGAGCGAACGTGTCTGAACCTGGCGACCGTTCTCCTGTTGGCCGCTGCTTCCCAGCGCCGGTGTCGCCGCCGGAGGACTCATCACCGAACGCTCACCGAACTCCGTGAGACGGCTGAACTGGTCGCTCCAGGCCGCCCCGGAATCGTCATCCCCGGAGCAGCCATCGAAGTGTTCCCCGAACCCCTCGACAGCGTGTCCCGCTGGACGATCGGCATCGCGTTCGCCAACGGCAAGCTCGGCTACCGGTGGTCGGTTTTCTCGTCCTTCGGAGGCGCCTTGAAGCGTGGCAGTACAGCGCGTTCTCGTCGCCGCCGCTCTGAATACCCTCACTGCGTTCGAGGACATCTTTCACGAGGCCCACGAACAAGCCGATGACAGTCCCCGCTCGACCCTCGCGCTGATCGTCGGGATCGTCCTGTACGACTTCACGTCGGCAATCCTGAGTGACCCATCATTTGGGCGAGCAACCCAGTTCCCTACAGAATGTAGGGGTGAATGGTGCCGTGGGTCCGGCGGGTGACCGTTGAAGCGTATGAGCTGTGGACTCGGGCGTCGGGCTGTCGGTCTTGTCACGATTCTGCTTGGGGTTTCGGGGCTGAATCTGGCACTTCGGGCCGACAGTGCAGTTGCGCACTCGTTCTTGGTCGCAACGGCGCCAGCGCAAGGGCAACGGTTGGATGCTGGGCCTGATCGCATTGTGCTCGAGTTCAGCGAGCGGGTGGATCCATCGACCGTTGCGGTGGCTGTCCTTACGAGCGAGGGTGATCGTGTCGAAACGATCGCACCGGAGGTCAGCGACGAAGGGCTTGACGCGCGGGTCGCCGTCGATGAGTGGTTGGACGGGATATTCGTGGTCGAGTGGTCGGCGTTCTCGGCCCTCGACGGCCATGGCTCTTCGGGCGAGTTCGCGTTCGCGATTGGCGACGTGGCTGGAGTGTTGCCGTCGGCAATCTCTGCGACGGACACGGATGTCGTCGACATCGTCACGACGTGGGCGTTCTTCGTCGGCTTAGCAGTGGCAGCGGGCACGCTGCTGTTGACCATCGGCACACCCGGCGCGGTGCGGCCGGGCCGCCGGCGGGTGGTGGCCGTCGGGGTCATCGTGGCGATGGCTGCTGTCGGATTGTCACTTGCGCGGGCGTCATCGGGCATCGGTTGGTTGTTGGGGTGTCTGAACGCGCTCGCGGTTGCACTGGTGCTGATTGGCTTGCGGCGGGGGGCGGTTTGGGCGGCTGTCGCGCTTGTCGTCGCTGCGGGTTTATGGGCGGCACGGGGGCATGGTTCGTCGACGAACGGATGGCTGGGCTGGTCGGTCGACGTCTTGCATCTCGTGTCGGCGGCAGCGTGGGCGGGATCGCTGGCGTTCGTCGTGGTCATGGCGTGGATCCGTCGGCGTCGCGGCGAACCCGTCCTGCCGATGGTGCGCCACTACGCGACGCGGGTGGTCGCACTCGTCGTAGTGACAGGCGTGACCGGGGTTGCAGCCGGTTGGGAACTCGTGCCGTCATGGAGTGACCTGGCGTCGGGTGGCTACGGGCGCCTGGTGTCTACGAAGGCGGCATTGTTGCTCGTCGCCGTCGCTCTGGCCGTCACCGCCCGCGTCGGGTTGCTGTCCAGCGATCGTGTGCATTCATTGCGCCGGGTGCTGACGGTCGAGTCGATCGTCGTCGTTGCGGCGCTGGGCGTCGCGGCGATCCTGGTCAACGGTGCACCCCCGCAGCCGGTCAGCGCAGCCGAGGAGCTCCTCGGGCCGCCGCCTTTGGAGGGGGCGGTGACTCGTGAGGCAGGGCTCGCCGGCCAACTCACGGTGTATGTCGGCGCCGACGGTGACCGACTCGACGTGCTGGTCGTCACGCCGTCAGGGCCGGAGCGCGACACGTCGGTCTCGATCGTGGCGGCAGGGCTGGACGGAACCGAGGTCGACTTGGCTCCACGACCATGCGGCCCAGGCTGTTTCACCCAGGGTGTTCCGCTGACTGATGGCACGACCGCACTGCGCGTGTCGGCCTCGGCGAGCGACTGGATCGGTGGGACCTACGTCGCCGAGCTCGATCGGCCGCCTGGACGACTGGCGCCGGAGGTGTTGGTCGACGTCATCGCGCAAATGCGCTCGATCAACACAGTGACGGTGACCGAGACGGTCTCGAGTGGTCCGGGAGCGAGTTCGCCCGCAGGTACCGTGAGCCTCGACGGCGCGGCGTTCATCCAACAGGAGCCATACGCGGCGGGAAACGTGGACGACGTGCGGTTCTACCCAGGCGCTCCCGACCGACTGGTCCTCTATCTGCCTGGATCGCAGATCTTCGCCGAACTCGACATCGACGATCAACGCCGCCTCGTTGCGGCACGTCTCGTCACCCCATCGCACGAGATCACCCGCACGTTCGCCTATCAATCGAGATGATTCCCGGCTGCTGGGGCACCGATCACGAGTCGTCGCGGTAGTACAGATCCCACGTCTCGCCGTCGTTGGTCGAACGGTAGATCCCGGTCCGTTCCTCATCGTCGAACGCTGCCGCGTACAGGGAGTCAGCGGTGGCCAGCAGAGCTTGTGGCTGGCCCGGCAGAGTGCCGCCCGAGACCCAACCGGACGTCTCGAGGTGGTGCGTGCCGCCGTCGGGTGCGACGCCCCAGAGACCGGCTGACTCGTCCCAACTCAACGTGACGAGCAGTGGGCCGTCGATCGTGTCCCACGTCGTACCGCCGTCGAACGACTCGAGGAGTCCGTCGGGCCCGGAGGCGATGATGTGGTCGGCGTCGCCTGGGTCGACGGCGAAGTCGAAAATTGCGACGGTCGAGCGAACCTCCCACTCGATGCCATCGGTCGAGACCATGAACCGACTGGTACCCGAGTCCCAGCCGTAGACCTGCTCGTGGCGGGCGGCGAGCGCATGGAAGTCGACCTCACCGCTGAGCGAGATCGGCGTCCACGTCGCGCCTGCATCGGTCGATTCGATGAGACCGAGGAGTGCGGGCTGCCCTGCGGCACGTCCCGCCGCGTCGGGATGGCCCGAGCCGAGGAAGTGGTCGGCCCCGGCGACCGTGAACCCCATCGTGTCCTGCCGGTCCTGCCCGATCGGTCGTGCCTCGCCGGCATCAGGCGCGATGCGGAACGCGCCGTTGTGAGTGGCGACGATCAGCGCATCGTCGGCGGGGTTGATGCCGAGTCCGTGAACATGCGCAACTGCGACATCGCCGACGGCAGAACTGGGCTGGTCGTCCGACCCGCACCCACTCGCCAGTGCCAAGAGCGTCAAGACTCCTGTCGCCGCGGCGAGTCGTCTCCGGACAGGTCGCGTCGTCGTGAACATCGGCGAGATCCTACAGGTCGTAAGTGCAACCGGCTCGCGGTGGCGAGCCGGCTGCCGTCGAACTCATGAGATCCGTAGGGGGAATCCACCGATCGTGTGCCTGCTCAGAATGAGCAGCACTCTCGGATGAAGGCCAGTGCCGGCGGGATGGCCGCAACGCACGACAACAGTGTTGCGGCAACTGTCGTGCCGAGTAGCGCACCCGGCAGGTACATGCCCAGCCTCGTCGTGGCCCCTGTCGCCCCATGGCCGGCGAGGGCCTCGACGCGGCCTGCAGTGGCCTCGGCAGGCGAGAACGCAGGCACACCGCTGGGCGCTTCGACCAGCGCGAGACCCAACAGTGCCGAGAGCAGAGCGCCCCGGCGGCGATGGTCGCCATTGACGGCGACGTCGTCGGCCCACCGCTCGATAGCGGCGCGCGCCACCCGGTCCGAGCTTCGTGCCGGCGGCCACCACGCCAGCACCGTCGCAGCGGTCGCGACGAGGCGAAGTAGCGCGGGGTGCCGGCGCGCGAGGTGAGCTCGCTCATGGGCCAGGACCGCATCGAGCTGATCGGGTGGGAGTTGACGGACGAGACCTTCCGACACCACGACCTGTGGTCGCGGACGGGCAACGCAATAGGCGATTGCGGCGTCGGTTGGCAGAACGACGAGTTCGAGCTCGTCGCTGTACTCGTGCCGACCCAGTCCGGGCTCGATCCACAGCTCGGCTGATCGACCAGAGATGCGTCGCCATTGATGGACGACGGCGGCGGGGAGGACCAACGCTGCTGCTGCGGCGACCGGACCGAGCCAGTGGCCGATGGCGGCAAGGGAGCCGAGCATCTCGTCACACACGGCCGCCAACGAGTGGAGACCCATGATCGACAACGCGACCGGCGCGGCCACCAGGAGCAACGCCAACTCGACGAGCACGACGGCGCCGGCCAACGCGACGACGCAGAGAATGGTCCACTCTGCCGGTGGGAGCCGTCGCCCGGCTCGGCGAAGCAGTACCGGAAGTGAGGCGAGCACGACCGCCGCGACGGCAATGATGGCGAACATCATCAGCGGTCCCGACGACGTCCGTCAAGCATTCGTCGCAGCTGCGTGCGGTCGTCGTCACCGAGCGTTTCGAGGAAGCCGACCATCGCGACCGATCGGTCCTTCGCTTCGCCGAACACTGTGCTCATCCTTGCCGCGACGTACTCGTCGCGGGTCTGCAGCGGTCGGTACGCGTACGAGCGGCCGTCGCGTTGCCGCTCCAACCGACCCTTGTCCGCGAGTCGCGAGATGATCGTCAACACCGTGTTGTAGGCGAGGTCGTCACCGATCGCCTCGTGTACTTCGCCCGGCGTCATCCAGCCGCCGTGATCCCAGAGGGTGTCCATGACGGCCGACTCGAGCTCGCCGCCGCCACGTTGCTTTCGCCTCCGTTTGCTCTCCGGCACGCACACACCTCCTCGACTCGTTGCTCCCACACAGCGTAGTGAGTATCGGCCAACACTCCGCAACCTGCCCTGCCGGCGGACGATACATCTGGGATGCTCGCCAGGCGGGCTGAGCGGGCGGCTCCCGACTCCCTTCCGACACCAGCGGCACATCACCAGCCGTCGCGGAACGGGTCATCGGCATGCGCGTCCGATGATGTGTGGGGCAGTGAGGAACGCGACCGAGCATGGTCTGAAATCGAAGCGTCGCTCGTCGTCGATCGCGAACCCCGCATCGACGATCGCCTGGCGAGTGTCGCGGGCTGCGTGACACCCGCCAGCAACGCGTGGCCAGATCGTCTTGTCGGCGACGGTCTGGGCGCGAGCGAGCCGGCGATCGTCCGATCGAACGTGTTCGAAGAAGCGAAGCTGTCCGCCGGCCGCAGCACCCGCCTGATCTCTTGAAGGGCACGTGACGGGTTGCGGACGGGGCAGAGGACCAAGGATGTGACAGCGACGTCGAACGACTCGTCGTCAGCCGGAAGGTCTTCCGCCGTCCCCGGCACCACGGTGATCGGCACGGCAGCGCGCTCAGCCTCCTCCGATGCTCGATCCCTCAGGTACGGCTCCGGTTCCACGGCGACGACTTCGACGACCGATGACGGGTAGTGGGTGAAGTTCAGTCCGTTCCCCGCTCCGACTTCGATCACGCGACCGGCGACGCCGCTGAGCAGCTCGTCTCGGTGGGTCGCAGTGCCGGCCTTCTCGGCGGCCTGCGAGAACCGGGTGTAGATGCGGGCGAAGAGGGGGTGGTTGACCGATGACATGGCCGCTCCGATCAGGTTCGAGGCGCCGGTTCGTGCTCGTCGAGGTCGTCGACACGGTCTGGGCTGGGCTCCCGGTCGGCGGCGCGGCGCCGTGCGACGACGATAACTGTCGCGACGGCGATCGTGATCGCACTCGTCCACAGGTTGATCCGCCAGCCGAGGATCTCGCTCGCGGGGTCGATGCGAATCGATTCCACGCCGAAACGCAGAAACGCGTAGCCGCCCACGTAGATGGTGAAGAGTTGACCGGGCCGCAGCCGGAAGCGTCGTTCGACTGCGAACACGAGGACCATCGCGAGGATGGCGTTGCCGAGAGCTTCGTAGAGGAAGGTTGGGTGATAGGTCTCGACCGACTCCAGACCTGCCGGGCGATGCATCGGATCGATGCGAAGCGCCCACGGAAGGTCGGTCGGCCCACCGAACAACTCCTGGTTGAACCAGTTGCCGAGCCGGCCGATGGCCTGGGCGATCGGAATCGCAGGAGCGGCCGCATCGAGCAGCCGAGGCACCGGGATGTCGCGGCGGTGCGCGATCCAGGCTCCGACCGCCGTGCCGGCGACCAAGCCACCCGGAATACCGAGACCGCCTTCCCAGATCGCGAAGACCTCGAGCCATCGCCCTTCGAAACGCCTCCAGTCGGTGATCACATGGTAGAGACGCGCCCCCACGACACCAGCGGCCACGGCCCAGATCGCAATGGAACCCATGTCGTCAGGATCTCCACCTCGTGCGGCCCACCGTCGCTCAGCGAGTCGCGCAGCAGCGATCACTCCGAGCGCGATCATCAGCCCGTAGAGGCTCACCGAGAGCGGCCCCAGGTCGAACTGGTTGAACGACGGACTGGGAATCGAAGCCAACACACTTGCAACCTACACTCTGTAGGATTAATTCCACTCCGCCGGTGACGTCTTTGTCGGTGAGTGCCTTGGGGCCCGGGGGCTGGGGACGTTGGTTCGGTTCAAATGATGCTCGGACGTCGCAGCGGCCGTCCGAATGCGAGACCGCGGTGAATGACAACCCACAACGTGTAGGTTGGAATCATGAAGCTCACTTCCCGAAACACTCCCCGTCCGTTTCGACGTATCGGCGCCACTGCGGCTGTGGTGGTCGTGGCCGGTGTCGTCGGTGTCGGCTCGATCGCCGGTGCCGTCGACGAATCGGAACACGACGACACACTCAGCCACGGGTCGATGATGGACGACATGGAGATGTTGGACGCCGGCCCGATGGGGCGCATGCACGGCCAGATGATGTCGGGTTCGGCCGAGATGCGTCGGATGCACGCGCACATGATGTCGCGACATCCGGAGATGAGGAAGATGCACGCCGAGATGGTCTCGGGTCGTTGATGCGGTGAAGGATCGCCTGGCGATGCAACGCAAACCCGGCCCGGTTCTCTCGCGCTGTGGAGGGAGTCAGCATCGGAGACGTGATCCGGTGGCATCGTTTGCGACACGGTCGTGTGGGGAAGGTTGACGACCATGCCCGGAGATGTCGTCGTGGTGACGGGGAGCAGCGGCTTGATCGGTTCCCGTGTCGTCCGCGCACTCGCCGAGCGCTTCCAAGTCGTCGGATTCGACCGGGCGGGCGATCCTCACCCACCGGTGGAGGCCGAATGCGTGTGCGTCGATGTCACGTCGGACGCCAGCGTCGAGAAAGGTTTGGCGCGCGTCGCGTACGCGTACGGGGATCGCCTTGCGTCGGTCGTGCACCTTGCGGCCTACTACGACTTTTCGGGGGCTCCGAGCCCGCGCTATCGGGATGTGACGGTCGACGGCACGGCCCGCCTGCTCGACGGGCTCCGGTCGTTCGACGTCGAGCAGTTCGTGTTCTCGAGCACGATGCTGGTCCACGCCCCTGTCGTGCCGGGGCAACGCCTCTCCGAGGATTCTCCGCTGGCTCCGACGTGGGCCTATCCGGCTTCCAAGGCGGCGACCGAGCGGGTGATCGCGGAGCGGCGCGGCGAGATCCCAGCGGTGCTGCTGCGCATCGCCGGCGCCTACGACGAGATGGGGCACTCGCCGCCACTCGCCGATCAGATGCGCCGGATCTACGAAAAGCGCATCACCGGCCGCTTTTACCCGGGCAGCCTTGAGCGAGGCTCGGCCTTCGTTCATCTCGCCGACGTCGTCGCCGCCATCGTGGCGACGGTCGAGCATCGCAGCGAGCTGCCGTCGGAAACCCCGCTGCTCATCGGCGAAGAGGACACCATGAGTTTCGGCGAGCTGCAGCGCGAATTGGGTCGGCTGCTGCACGGTGAGCCAGGGCGCACGTACCCGGTACCCAAGCTCGCGGCCAAGGTCGGCGCCTGGCTGCAAGATCGTCTCCCCGGCGAGGATCCGTTCGTGCAGCCGTGGATGGTCGAACGGTCCGACGACCACTACGCCCTCGACACCGGTCGAGCGCGGGCGTTGCTCGGCTGGCGACCGCAGCACACTCTTCGGGAGACGCTCCCGGCAATGGCCGCCGCGCTACGGGACGATCCGGCCCGATGGTATGACGTCAACGGCTTCGGTGAGCCACCGTGAGGCGGGTCACGGTCGTCGGGATGACGAACTGCAATCGAGGCCGAGACTGAACAGGCGAACTGGAGATGCCGGAATCGATACCGGCGTGTCAGGTCCCGGGGTCGCCCCGGTGATCCACCACGGTGGTGGGGCCCATCACCGCGTCAGCGAGGTCCAGTTCCCGTAGGACTCCCGGATGTGGCCCCGTCGCACGGACAGGAGGGCGACGCCAACACCCGTGATGGCGACGGCAGCTGCGTAGGCGGCGCCGGGGTTGGTGAGGAACACGAGCCCGGCGACGACGACACCCGCGGGCACGTTGATGAGCCGAATTGCCCGGACCGGTTCGGCGAGAGCGATGACCGCCGCGACGATCACGAATGCGCCGCCGATGTGGGCGACGTCGGCGGCGCCGCTGCGAATGTCGATGTCGAAGACGGCAGGTGCAGCGAGCAGCCACAGGCCGAGCCCGGCGACGCTGACGAGATTCCACGGTGCGCTCGCACCCCACAGCGACGCTCGAAAGACATCGCCTGGCTTGTCGTGTGTGGCTGCGATCGTCGGCGTGCGTTCGTCGGGGGTGGAGTCGCTCGCATCGCCGCCCATCCAGAACACCTTCCACGTCGAGCCGTCGCGGTCACCTCTGCGAGCGCCGTCGCGGACGTGTTGGCCCATTGCGACGACCTCGTCGACGGTGAGCGTGATCATCGGCAACATGACCATCGCAGCGAGGAGCGCCAGCGTCGACCAGTGGTGCACGACCACCGGCTGCGACATGACCAGGGCGATGTGCGACAGCCCCAGGGGTATGACGAGGATGCCGAACAGAGAGACCATCCACGGCATGGTCCTCCAGCGCCCTCTGCCACCCATGAAGCCCATGAGGAACTCGAAGGAGTAGGCAACCGTGCCCAGACCCGCGTCGGAAATCGGCCAAAAGTGAGACATCTCCGAATCGAGAACCGGTTGGGAGCCCGACTCGAAACCGAAGAAGGGGTCCCAGACATGGTCGATGTATCCCAACTGGTACGCCGCCAGGTAGCGGGAGACCACCAGGCCGGCGAAGCCGAGCGCGATCAGGATCGAGCGTTGCGACCAACTGGACGGGTTGTACGACCAGCCGGGAGGAACCGGTGGTCCCATCTGCATGAACTTGATCATGTTCGGCATGCCGGGGATCAAGATGGTCAGGGCGATCACCAGTAGCCCGACGATCGAGTCGTTGAGGAAGCCCGAAGCCGTCGGCGACCACAGCAGCACCGGGGCGAACACGAGCCAGATCCCGACGAAGCACGCCGCCCACCGGCTGACCGGGCGATCCGGCTTGAGTGCTCGCCAACCCAGCACGACCAGCAGCACGCCCGATGCGACGTCGGAGATCGTCATGAGGTTCGCACGCAGGGCGTCGTGGGTGGCGGTGTCGAAGAACCACACGCCGCGACCGCCGCTGGGCTGCACCCACAGCGTTTCGTTGAGGTACCCGAAGCTGAACGGTGCCAGCACCAGCCAGAACCCGAGGAGGATCAACGTCCACGGGATCCACAACGTGGCCCGGTGGTGGGTCTCGAGCAGCTCCACGGTTCCCGGTGACTCTTCGTCGGACTCGCTTGCCGACACATCGCGAATGGCCATCGGTCGGGTGACGCCTCTCGTTGTCATGTTCGGTCCTCCAAGCTGCCGGTCGCTGCGGACCGCCAGCGGGTCGAGACGGGCCTGCCGAACGACACGCCCATACGGTTGATCTACCCTCGTTCGCCGTTGCACATTCGGTCGAACGGCAAGATCAGCAAACCTCAGGAGATGACGTATCTCCTAAATGATGTAGGTGCTACACTCACCCTATCCATTCGAGCGAGGCGGGAGGCGAACAGCCGACCACGGTCTCATCGACCAAGAAAGAGGACGAACACCATGGAGCTGCTGTACCCGCTGGCGTTGCTGGCTTGCCCCGTCGGGATGGGCCTGATGATGTGGTTCATGATGCGTGGCAGCAAGAGCGACGGTGCCGAGACGCCCGGCCGTGACCAGGAGATCAACTCGTTGCGCGCCGAGATCGCGGCGCTGAGACAACGCAGCGACACCACCCCGCCGGCCTCGCAAACAACTCACTGACTCGCGCACTCGAACCGACGTCGCGTAGGAACGTCGTGATGCGATCAGAGCGCGAGACCGACGACGACGTCGCCGTCCCCGAGCTTGCCGCGACCAGACCGCGACCGTGGCGTTGGTTGGCCGTGAGCGCGGTCATCGTTGCCGTGATCGGTTTCACGATCGTGGCGTGGGGTCGGTTCGGTACCGATGCGAGCGTGGTCGACTCCCCGTTGATCGAGCGGCCTGCGCCGGAGTTCGAGTTACCCGGATTGGACGGAGGCACGGTGTCGAGTTCCGACTACGACGGACGTATCTACGTCGTGAACTTCTGGGCGTCATGGTGCGTGCCGTGTCGCACCGAAGCGCCCCATCTGGAGGCGTTCTTTCAGCGTTGGTCCCCCCAGGTGGGCATGGTCGGCATCGTGTATCAGGACAGCGAGTCCGACGCGCGCGCGTTCCGCGAAGAGTTCGGCTTGACGTTCCCCCAAGCGCTGGATGCCGACGGTGTGGCGGCGATCGACTTCGGCGTGTTCGGTATCCCGGAGACCTACGTGATCGATGCTCGTGGCGTCGTGAAGGCGAAGCTGATCGGTGCTGTCGGGGCGACGACGCTCGATGACGTGTTGGCCGAGGTGGTGGCGGGCGACACGTTCATCGAACGGAATGACGACTACCGCACCAGCCCGGACGACACGTGATCACGCCCGACTCACCACGCACCTTGACCTCACTCGCCGGTGCCGGTTTCCGTCTGAAGTCGGGCGATCAGCGCTTCGACCTGTGAGCGCATCGGCGCGTTCGGCGGCGCAAGATCGAGGAACCGTGTCAGCTCCTTGATCGCCTCGGCAGGTTTCGAACCTTCGCGAGCGAGGATCAGGCCCCGGAAGGCATGCGCGTCGGGGTACGTCGGGTCGGCCGCGATCGCGTCGTCGATGCGAGTGAGTGCGTCGTCGGTGATCCCGGCGAGGAAAACGATCCATCCGCCGTAGGCGCGTGATTCTGCGTCGGACCGGTCCAGCGATGCGGCTGCGTCGTACTGGGTGAGCGCGTCGACGAGTTGTCCGCGCTCGAGGAGGTAGCTGGCGTAGAGACGCCGCGCCGTGGGGTCGTCCGGGCGTTCCTCGACGGCGTTCGCAAGACCTGTCCCGGTATCTCGGCTCTGGGCGTTGCCCGTGATGGTGTCGCCGTCGCCGCGATCCCTCACGGCCGATGGCAGCAGGACGGCAATCAGAACGACGACCGCGACAAGTGGGAGAATGACGGCGAGACGGCTCCGCCACCTGCGGGACGCACGGGGACGTTGTGGCGGGTCGTGCGATGAATCGTTCGGCGCGGACTCGAGGATCCGTAGGACCCGGGCCGTCCGGTAGGTGTAGCCGGCGAGCAGTGACTCGTATCGGTCGTCGGTGAGTTCGCCCGACTCGTGTTGTTCGTCGAGATCTCGGATCGAGCCGAGCAGAAAGTCGCGCTCGGCTTCGAGCGCACGCCGCTGCCGCGAGGTGAGCGACACATCCCCTTTCGCGTGCGCGGAGCAGTCCACCGTGTCGGTGGACGCATCGGTGGTCTCAGCGTCCACGTCGATCATTTCTCGGGCGTCGGTCGTTGCATCGCACGTGCGACGACGGCGCGATCGTCCGCGGTGGGCTGGTTACCGAGCCGGCGTCGCCCGCGCACCAGCGCGACGACGACACCGACGAAGCCGCCGGCCGCGGCCAGCACCGGCGCCCACCAGACGATCGCTCCGAAGCCCCGCCGGGACGGTTCGAGCAGAACCCATTCGCCGTAACGGTCGACGTAGGCTCGGCGGATCTCGGCGTCGCTCTCGCCTTCGGTGATGCGGCGTTCGATGTCGTCGCGGATCGACTGTGCCGTCGGGGAATCGCTGTCGAGCACCGACAACCCCTGGCAGACAGGACACCGCAACTCTGCGGCGATGTCCTCCAGTCGCTGTTCGTCGGACACGGGCCCGCCGGCGGACCGTGTGGCCACGACGAGTGCGCCGACGACGACCAGCATGATCCCGAGCCATGAGAGGCTTCGCCGCGCCCGGGGGCTCATCGCCCGGCCTCGACCGATCGGTGCTCGTGGTCGGGCTCGATGCCCGTTGGCGTCTCGACGGGCTCGGCACGCCCGGTACCGCGAGCGTCGTCAGTGGCGGGTCGGGGTCGGCGGCGTCGCGGCCAGGCGGCGAGGGCGGTGCCGGCGAGCATGACGCCGGTGCCCACCCACAACCACACCACGAGCGGATTGACTCCGATCCCGAGCTGGATCGTGTCGTCGGCGGCCGACGATGACGGTACCAGCGTGAGGTAGACGTCCTCTCTCATCCCGGTCCGCACCGATGGCGTTCCGATCAGCTGGACACGATTGGGATACTCGGTGACGGCAGGTTCGTACACTCCGAGGCTTCGCTCGCCCCGCTCAATCCGGATCGAGGCCACCTGCGACACCTTCTGATCCGATGTCGTCGTCTCGCTGCCGAGGTAGGTGAACCGGTAGCCCTCGAACGTCGTCGATTCTCCTCGCGCGAGTGCGACGTCGGTGCCGGTCGCGAATGTGGACGACATGGTGAATGCAAGGGCGAACACGACGACGCCGACGTGGACGACCAGCCCTCCGTAGAGCCGTCGGTGACCCGCGACTGTCGCGGCGAGCGCCCGCGGCCACGCGGCCCCAGACCGTCGGTGGCTACGGGCGCCGACCGCGAACTGGCGGACCACCCCCGCGACGGCGAATGCGCCGAGCCCGACGGCGAGCACCGGCGCCAAGCCTCGCAAGCCGAGTACGACAACGATTGTCATCGTCCCCGCCGCCGTCCACGCCGGGGTCGCCAATCGACGGTGCAACACCTCCGCGCTCGCGGCACGCCACGGAAGCGCCGGCGCGACCGCCATCAAGAACAACAGCGCGAAACCGATCGGCATCGTCATCGCATCGAAGTAGGGCTCACCCACCGAGATCTGTCGGCCGTCATACGTCTCGGCCAGCAACGGGAATGCCGTGCCGATCAACACGACCGCTGCGAACGCCGCGAACAGCAAGTTGTTGCCGAGGAACGCCGCCTCGCGCGACCACGGCGAGTCGATCTGGCCCGGTGAGCGCAATCGTTCGGCTCGCCATCCGATGAGCGCCACCGAGGTGAGGGTCACCACACCGAGGAAGCCGAGCAGGGCAGGACCAATCGGTGACTGAGTGAAGGAGTGGACCGAGTTGATGACACCGGAACGGGTGAGGAAGGTCCCGAAGATCGTCAGGCAGAACGTCGCCACGACCAGCGACAGGTTCCACACCCGCAGCATCCCCCGTCGCTCCTGCACCACCACCGAATGGAGAAACGCGGTCGCGGTCAGCCACGGCAGCAACGACGCGTTCTCGACCGGATCCCACGCCCAATAGCCACCCCAGCCCAACACCTCATAGCTCCACCAGCCCCCGAGCACGATCCCCGCCGTGAGCGCCCCCCAAGCGACCAGGGTCGCTCGCCGCGTCTGGACCAGCCAGCTCTCGTCCACACGTCCGGTGATCAGCGCCGCCAGCGCGAACGCGAACGGAATGGTGAACCCGACGTAGCCGAGATACAGCACCGGCGGATGAATCGCCATCAACGGGTGGTTCTGCAACAACGGATTCGGGCCGGGCCC
The DNA here is from genome assembly GCA_963973395.1 of uncultured Acidimicrobiaceae bacterium. GTDB lineage: Bacteria > Actinomycetota > Acidimicrobiia > Acidimicrobiales > Ilumatobacteraceae > Ilumatobacter. The sequence goes on along the minus strand of CAXBAZ010000007.1, from coordinate 2,304 downwards.
GTCGCTAGGCACCACACCCTCGACGAGGCGAAAGGGATTCGCCGGACCGAGCGTCAGTCCGAAGAAGAACGTCGCGACCCCGAGACCGACCAGCGTGGCCCACGCGACCAGCGGATCATCTGCGCGGTGCCGGAACCGGTGCACCATGACCGTCAGGTACCCGGCCAGCACGAGCGCCCACAGCAGGATCGAACCCTCCAACGCGCCCCACATCGACGCAACCGTGTACAGCAGCGGCGTCGAACGCGAACCGTTCGACGCAACGTACGCGAGCTCGAAGTCGTGCGAGATCAGTGCCCATTCCATCGCCCCAGCCGCGACGAGTGCGCCGGCCAGAACCCAGAACACCATGCGCCGACCGGCGAGCAGCAACATCCGGTCACGACGACGCAAACCAGCCGCCAGCAACACGATGCCGATCCCCGACGCCAAGAGACCCAGCAGGAGGCCGGCCAACCCGAGGAACGCCCGCAGATTCACCGGACGACCTCGCAGCGCGACGCGACTCGATTCAGACTGGGCACCGACACGGTGTAGGAGTGTAGGCGGTCGAACGTGTTCTCTCTACCAGCGCCAGAACGATCATCCCCGTTCAAGCACTCGCCGACGCGGGACTCGCCTCACGAGTGGACGAGCCGGCGCACGATTCGGGCAATCGAGCATCCTCTGGCGTGGCCAGTCGCCCGTACTGCCGGCTCGTCGCTTGGTGGCAACTACTCATATGGATCACCGGCGCCCTGGCGACCGATCGAGAGCAGTCAGATCCCCCAGATCACGATGGCGACGATCCAACACGGGATCACCGCAACAAGGCCGGCGATCTGCCACCGCCGGAACCCAACCTCGCTTCCACCCCACCAACCGAACGCGGCATATAGCACGCCGACGAGGGCGACACCGATGAGGTTGATGACGAAGAGCCGAAGGTTCCCGATCTGCAGCGTCGTGAGCGCGAGTGGCACGAACGACAGCGTGACGGTCACCGCGTGGTCCGAGATCACACTGGTCGTTCCAGGTGTCACCTGGCCGCTTCGCACGACACTGCGCGTCGCGAACACTTCCGGCAACGCCGCCATCGGTGCCGTGATGAAGAGGCCGCCGACGACGGGCTCGATCCCCAAGCCGGACACGATGTTCTCGGTCGACAAGACCGTGAAGAAGGCTCCGACCACGAGGGCGCCCACACCGCCGACGGCGAGGCCGATCTCTCGCGTCGACCATTCGACGTCTTCACCATCACTGCGATCGCGAAGAATCGCCTGCGCCGCGTAGACCAGATAGCCCGCCGCCAGCAGGACGGCATCGATGCGTTGCAGGCCCCGCCACGGCGCCGGCAGCGTGACCGCTGCGAACCCGGCGACCAAACCGAGGTACGGCAGAGCCTGTACCGTGACGGCCTGACGATCGACGACCAGGACACGGTCGGCCACATGCCGCTCATGGTTGGCGTGCTCGCCGCCCTCGCTGTCTCCTTGGCTGGTGCCGTTGCCCGCTTCGCCTTGATCACCCTCACCGCCGTCGCCGTTGCCGAGGTTTCGCCGACGGGTGACGAGAAATGCCGTCGTCACCATGATCGGGATGGCGAACACGTTCGCCCCGATCGAGCTGCCGAGGCCGATGTCGGAGACGCCACGAAGGGCTGAGGTCGTTGCGATACCGACCTCGGGGCTTGCGGCGGCGAGCCCGATCAGAGCGCCGCCGGCAGCGACGGAGATCCCCCATTTCGAGCGGAGCTTCTCGAGCGGGGACGCGAGGTGCTCGGCGCCCCAGTGGGCGGCCCATACGGAGGCGAGCAGGACGGGTATCCAGACGATGTAGATCACGGCAGGTCATGTGCGGGTGGTCTTCACCCGCCTGTTCCAGTTCTATACCCAGCGGAGCAGAGGACCGATCGGGAGGAGCGTCAGCGCAGGAGGGGTCGTTGGCCCACACAGCCGCTCGACGAACGGGAACGGGTTGATCGCATCCTGTCCGGCCCGCGTCTCGAAATGGAGGTGGTCGCCGCGAGCGTTGCCGGTCTGTCCCACGTAGCCGATCACCTCACCGGCTCGAACCTCACGGCTGTCGCCCTCCCAGTCGTCGAGATGCGCGTAGTAGAACCGTTCGCCAGCGTCAGTTGTCAGCCAGATCGCGTTGCCGCCGAGGTTGCTGCGCTTGAACTCTGCCGATCCGTCGCGTACTGCGACCACTGGTGTGTTGTGATCGGCCTCCATGTCCACGCCTTCGTGTCGTCGTCCCGCAGACCGAGCGTCGCCCCAGCTGTCGTCGAACGTGCTCGAGCCGGCGACCGGGCACGCATCGAGG
>CAXBAZ010000006.1:0-19447 GCA_963973395.1 uncultured Acidimicrobiaceae bacterium | reverse complement strand
CGTCTAAGGGCGACCGAACCGCACCGAGGGGATCGACATGTCGTTCAGCTTTCCAGTCATCAGCGCCGACTCGCACATCACCGAGCCGCCCGACTGCTACATCGCCAATATCGATCCGGCGTATCGAGATCAGGCGCCGAACATGATCAACGATCCAGTTCGAGGTGACGTCTACGTGGTGCCGGGCATGAAGTCGACCGTTCCGATGGGTCTCGTCGCTGCCGCGGGAAAGCCAGCCGAGGAACTCGTGCAAGAGGGCGTCAGGTTCGACGAGCTCCATCAGTCCGGCTACGACGCGACGAAGCGGCTCGCCGATCAGGACCGCGACGGCGTGGCAGCCGAGGTGATCTACCCGACCGTTGGCATGGTGTTGTGTGGTCATCCCGATGTCGACTACAAGCGGGCCTGTTTCAACGCCTACAACAAGTGGATCACCGAATACTGCTCGGAGTCGCCCGACCGGTTGCTCGGCTGCGGCCAGACCGCCCTGCGGTCGGTCGCCGAAGGCATCGCCGACATCGAAGCGATCAAGGCGGCGGGGTTGCGTGGCGTGATGATGCCCGGAAACCCCGGGACCGAGGAGGACTACGACGACCCGATCTGGGATCCGTTCTGGGAAGCCGCCGTCGTTCTGGGGCTGCCGCTCAGTTTCCACATCTTGACTGCCAAGGGTGGCGGCTGGCGCGGTCCGCGCCTGAACAGCTTCATGTCGATCATCCGGAGCATTCAAGACATCATGGGAACCCTGGTGTTCGGCGGGGTCTTCGATCGCCACCCGAATCTCAAGGTGGTCTGTGTCGAGGCCGACGCGGGCTGGGTGCCGCACTACATGTATCGGATGGACCATGCGTACAAGCGGCATCGCAACTGGTTGCAGCCCGGCGTGTCCCTCGGCCGTCTGCCGTCCGAGTATTTCGCCGAGCACATCTACGTCACGTTCCAAGACGACTGGACAGCGTTCTCGCAGGCGGATCAGATGAACTGGCGCCGGCTGATGTGGGCGAACGACTTCCCTCACTCGGACTCGACCTGGCCATGGTCGCAAGGGATGCTCGACGAGCAGACCAAGAAGCTCTCCGTCGAGCAGACCGAGGCGATCCTGTGCGGCAACGTTGCCGAGTTGTACGGGATCGACCTGAGCGCGCTCGCCGTGAGGGCCGCGTGATCGATTCGAGAGCGACATGACGGACGCTGATCTCACTGCCTCGCTCGACGAGGCCGATCTTCGGGTGCTCGTGATGTGTTTGTTCCACATGACGGGCGATCGCAAGTGGCTCGAGCCGCCGTACCGACCCGTCCGCGACGTTCGATTGATCGCCGACCCGAACGCCGGCTTCGACCCCACGGTGTGTGCCGAGATCCGCCTGGCCGCACACGAATGGCTGAGTACACCACCGTGTACGCCGACCGTTGACGATCCGGGCGCCGGCTCGTTCGGTGAACTGGTCTCGATCTTCCTCGGCGAGAACGTGCCTTCCGAGTACATCCCCCTGATTCGCCAAGACATGGGATTCGAGCACAACGACATCGACTGGACGTACGACGACGTCCCGATCGATCGCCCGGACGTCATGATCGTCGGCGCCGGCGTTTCGGGAGTCTGTCTCGCGGCGAAACTTCGCCGGCTCGGCATCGACTATCGCGTGTTCGAGAAGAACGCTGACGTCGGTGGTACGTGGTTCGAGAATCGGTACCCGGGGTGTGGCGTCGACACCCCCAATCACTTCTACTCGTATTCGTTCGCGCCGAACTCCGAATGGAAACACTTCTTTTCGCCCCGCGATGAACTGCAGGCCTACGTCGAAGACTGCGCGACCGCGTTCGGCATCCGGGATCGCATCGAGTTCGACACCGAAGTGACGGGCGCTTCATGGGACGCCGACTCGAAGCGGTGGAATATCACGGTGCGCGGCCCCGACGGAGCCGAACGAGTCGAGTCGGCAGCAATCTTCGTTGCCGCATCAGGCCACTTCAACCAGCCGACCGTAGCGGAGTTCCCGGGCCAGAGCGAGTTCTCCGGCGAGATCTTCCACACCGCTCGGTGGCCGGCCGACGCCGACCTCTCCGGGAAACGGGTCGGCATCGTCGGAACGGGCGCGTCGTCGATGCAGGTCGTGCCCACGATCGCAGGCGATGTCGAACACCTGACGATCTTCCAACGCACCGCGCAGTGGGCCCGGCCGATTCCGGAGTACAACCTTCCCGTCGCCACCGAATCCCAGTGGCTGTTCGATCACGTCCCCTACTACGACCGTTGGTACCGCTTCGCCCAGTTCTGGCGCTACGGCGACGGACTGTTGCGCTTCTTGAAGAAGGACCCGAGCTGGGAGCATCCCGATCGCTCACTGAACCGGATCAACGACCGCCACCGCCAGGAGATGGCCGACTACATCAGCGACAAACTGGCATCGCACCCGGAACTCATCGCCAAGTGCACGCCGACGTACCCACCGTTCGGGAAGCGAATCCTGATCGACAACGGCTGGTTCGACACGCTGTGCGAGCCCCACGTCGAGCTGGTCACCGACGGGATCGACCGCTTCACCCCGACCGGCTGTGTCACGACCGACGGCGCCGCCCACGAGCTCGATGTGATGATCATGGCCACCGGATTCACCGTGACGAACCTCGCGGCACGGCTCGACGTCACCGGGCGCAACGGGCGTCGCCTGGCTGACGACTGGGCCCACGACAACCCGACCGCCCACCTGGGGATCACCGTGCCCGAGTTCCCCAACTTCTTCGTGATGTACGGACCCAACACCAACATGGGCCACGGCGGAAGCGGTATCTGGCTTGCCGAGACCCAGACCCACTACATCGTCAAGTGCATCGTCGAGATGGTCCGCAACCGTCTCAGTACGGTCGAGGTCCGACCCGAAGTTCGTCGCGCCTACACCGACCGAGTCGACGAGATGCACCAACAGCTGATCTGGACCCACGAGGGCACCCGCACCTACTACCGCAACCGGTTCGGCAAGGTCCGTTCGCCGATGCCGTTCCGCCTCGTCGACTACTGGCAGATGACCCGCGACCCGGATTTCGACGACTTCGTCACCACCGACGTCACCGCCGTCGATACCCGGGCCGAGGCCGTTCGGAGCTGACCTCATGCACGCCGAACGACAAGGCGAACTGCTCGCACGAATCAACGCCCACCGCCGGGCCGGCAGGGCAACCGACGAAGCCGACGCGACCATGAGGGTGGCAACCGCGACCTACACCGATCCCGGACGGTTGGCGGCCGAACGCAGCCTGCTCGACCGTGCGCCCACCGTCGTCGGGCTGTCCGGGCTGTTGCCCACCAACGGCTCGTACGCAACCGTCGACGTCGGCGGCGCGTCGGTGATCGTGACGCGCGACCGCGACCGACGGGTGTCCGCGATGTTCAACGTGTGCCGACACCGAGGTTCGGAGATCACCGTCGGATGCGGTGAGACCGCTCGCCTCACGTGCCCGTACCACGGCTGGACATACCACCTCGACGGAACATCCGCAGCACGGCGCCGCCCTGAGTATTTCGACGGAACGCCCACCGAGTCACTGACGCCGCTCCCGGTGCTCGAACAACACGGCCTCATCTGGGTATCCGGCGATGCCGACATTCCGGCGAATCCCCTCCAGGGGGCAGAGGACGAACTCGCACCGTTCGACCTTGCCGGCTACCGACTGTTCGAGTCGACGACGTTCTCGCGGCCGATCAACTGGAAACTCGCTGTCGACACGTTCTGCGAGGCCTACCACCTGTCGACCCTGCACAGGAACACGCTGGCGCCCATGATCCACGACGACTTCTCGCTGTTCGATCCGGCGGGCATGCACGGTCGGATGGTCTCGACGCGCAGATCGATCGACGATCTCGACCCGACCGACGACACCACATCCGACCTACTGCCACACGCAACGATCCTCTGGTTCCTCGTCCCGAACACGGTGCTGATCCACCAGCAAGACCACGTCCAGCTCTACCAGAGTCGGCCAGGCGCGACCGCTGACGAGGCACACCTCACGGTGTCGCTCTACACCCCTCCGAGCTCCGATCGACCCGACAGGTATTGGGCCAAGAACTTCGAGCTCCTCGTCAACGTCACCGACACCGAAGACTTCGCGACAGCAGCAGGCATCCAGCGCGGCTACCACACAAGCGCCCAAGATCACGTCGTGTTCGGACGCAACGAGCCAGCACTACAGCACTTCCACCGATCGCTCGACTCGTTGCTCGAGTGAGGCGGCGGGACAGTACGAACACTGCCAACCGCTGCAGGTGGCGAAACAAGGTTCGAACGAAGAACGAGAGAACACGAAGGGGGAGGCAATGACGGAACCGCAGCCGGATCTCGTGATCCGAGGGGGCATCGTCGTCGACGGTCACGGTGGGCCCGAACGCGAGGCTGATGTGGCAATTGTCGGTGACACGATCAGTGCGGTCGGCCGCGTCGAGCAAATCGGCCGACGAGAAATCGACGCCGTGGGATCCCTCGTGACGCCGGGTTGGGTCGACGTCCACACCCACTACGACGGCCAGGCCACGTGGGACCGACAGCTCGCACCATCGTCGGTCCACGGTGTCACCACGGTCGTGATGGGCAACTGCGGTGTCGGTTTCGCCCCGGTGCACGGTCGCGACCACCAACGGCTCATCGAGTTGATGGAAGGTGTCGAAGACATCCCCGGCGCGGCGTTACACGAAGGTCTCAGTTGGAACTGGTCCACGTTCGGTGAGTACCTCGACGCTGTCGATTCGATTCCGCACGACATCGATGTTGCGGCACAGGTGCCGCACGGGGCGCTTCGGCTGTTCGTGATGGGAGCACGCGGAGCCGATGGAGACCGGGCGACTCCGGACGAAATCGAGGCGATGGCCGAACTCGCCAAGGAGGCAATCGAGGCTGGTGCGCTTGGGTTCACGACATCGCGAACGCTGAACCATCGGACCAGTCGTGGCGATCCGACCCCGACGCTGAAAGCAGCGCGAGAGGAACTGGTGGGCATCGCGCGAGGTGTCGGTCGGGCGGGAACCGGAGTACTGCAACTCGTTTCCGATTTCATCGACGTCGCCGACGAATTCGGCAATCTGCGGGCGATGGTCGATGCGTCGAGTCGTCCGGCTTCGTTCACGCTGGTCCAGTCACCGCGTGACCCCGACGGGTACTGCGGCATGTTGGACCTGCTCGATGAAGCGAACGCCGACGGCCTCGAGATCCGTGGACAAGTGGCTACCCGCGCCGTCGGCTTGTTGCTCGGCTTGCAGGGCACGCTCAACCCGTTCATGGCCAACCCGGTGTACCAGGAGGTCGCGGATCTCGACGTACCCGCCCGTGTCGCCGTCATGGGTGATCCGGCTTTCAAAGCGCGGTTGCTCGCCGCTGACGAGGGCCAGCGCGACAAGTCGAAAGTCGGCGGTGGGATCGTTCGGATGTTCGAGAACATGTTCGTGCTCGGCGACCCGCCCGACTACGAACCGGACCCGAGCACCAACGTTGCCGCACAGGCCGGCCGCATCGGCCGTGAGCCGCTGGAGTTTGTGTACGACCTGCTCCTGCGCGATGTCGGTCGACTCTTTCTGTACATCCCTGCGCTCAACTACGTCGACGGTCGCCTCGATGCAGTGCGCGAGATGCTGATGCATCCGCGAACGATTCCGGGTCTGAGCGATGGCGGAGCTCACGTCGGCACGATCAGCGACGGCTCGTTCCCCACGACACTGCTCACCCACTGGTGCCGCGACCGCAATGGGGAACAACTCACGGTGCCCTTCGTCGTGCAAGCGCAGTGCAGGGACACCGCGTGGGCGCTCGGCCTCCGCGACCGAGGCGTCCTCGCACCGGGCTACAAGGCCGATGTCAACGTGATCGACTTCGAACGATTGTCGATCTCCAGCCCCGAAATGCACTTCGATCTCCCGGCTGGCGGCCGACGATTGCTCCAGGGGGCGACCGGCTACTTGCACACGATCGTCTCCGGAGTTCCGACCTACGAATCCGGCCAATCGACCGGCGAGTTCCCCGGTCGACTCGTGCGAGGTGCACGGTCGATACCGAGTTGATCTGAGCTGATCGCCATCGCAGGCCGTGTCATGCCCCACGGGATCCGCTGGGTTCCAGCCGGCCGGGAACTCTTCAGCGAGTCGCTGAGGTCCACCGTCAGGCTTCGGTGCTCACCGGAGCGCGCCCGCCGAACGCGTAGGCCGATACGTGGGCACCCATGACCTCGTCGGTGAAGACTCGGCTTCCGGGGTCGTTGCCTGCTGCGCCAGCGACGACCATCAGCGGCAGCAGGTGTTCTTCGCGAGGGTGCGAAGCTCGAGCTGCGGGTGCATCAGCCCACTCCGTGAGCGATTGGTGGCGCTGAGCTGGGTCGGCTGTGCAGGCTCGGGTGAGCCATTCGTCGAAGACCACGGAGTCTCGTCTGGATTGCTCGGTCCCGAAACGGCCCATGTTGTGATAGCTCATCCCGGTGCCGATGATGAGAACTCCCTCGTCGCGCAGGGGGGCGAGAGTTCGGCCCAACCTGAGGTGGAACTCCGGGTCGAGATCTGACTGGAGCGACACTTGCACGATCGGGATATCGGCGTCTGGGTACATCAACAGGAACGGGACGAACACGCCGTGATCGAATCCTCGTTGCGGGTCGAAGCGGTGCGCTATTGCTGAGTCGCCGAGTAGATCGGCTACCCGCTCTGCGAGTTCAGGCGAGCCCGGAGCCGGGTAGGTGAGCTCGTAGGTGTGGGGCGGGAATCCGCCGTAGTCGAACAGCATCGGTGGGGTCGGCGACGACATGATCTCGATGGTGTCGCCCTCGTGGTGCCCAGAGATCACCAATATCGCCTCGGGGCGGGTACCAACGACGTCGTCGAACGATCGCAGAAACTCCGCCATCTTGTCCCACGTGTCGGCGGGTCCCATGGTCCAGTCCATGAAGAAGCACGGCCCACCGCCGTGGGGTATGAACACTGCGGGCAGGCGGTCACCAGCAGAAGAGCTCATTCGTCCACCTTACGAGTCCAGGGATCACCAGCGGAGGCGTTCCAACATTACCGACACGTATTCAGTAGAGAGCGAACCTCGGCAGCGCCGTCGACGGATGCCGCGTCGGGCCCGACCGTGAGTAGGTTGAATGATCGACAGCCTGCATCGACGTATGGCCGGAGGAACTCGGCGACGTCGGTGGGTGATCCAGACGGGCTGTACGGCTCGAACTTCTCGAACGGGACCCGATACAGCTTTTCCATGGATCGGGCGAGTCGATCACGGGCGACCTCGGGCTCACCGAACGAGCACCAGACCTGCATGGCGTGCTTCCAGCAAACGTCGCCGCGACCGGATTCAGCGGCGATTTCTGCTGTTTCGTCGACGACCCGGGCGAAGCGGCTCGGTGAGGTCCAGATCCCGATCCATCCATCACCGAGAACCCCGGCGCGGTGGACCGCTGCGGCGGAGCGCCCGCCGACGATCAGCGGGATTGCCGGCTGAATTGCAGGCAGGATCTGGGCGTCGGTCACGTTGATGTGCGTGCCGTGGAACGTGACTTTCTCGCCGGTGGACAACTCCCGGACCACGCGCATGCACTCGTCGAGACGCGCGCCTCGCGTCGCAGGATCGATCTCGCAGATCTCGATCTCGTGCCGATCCTCTCCGCCGACGCCCACCCCGACCGTCAGGCGTCCGGGCGCCAACTCTGAGATGGTTGCCAACTGCCGTGCAGTCGGCACAGGGTGACGGAGCGCGAGGAGATAGATACCGATCTCGACCGACAACCTGGGCTCGGCGGCGAGCACCATGGCGGCAGATGTCAGCCCATCCATGCCGAAGCCAACATGGAAACTGACGTGATCGCCGACCATCACATGATCGAGCTCGGCATCGGCACGCGCCCGCAACGCGGCCGTCCAGGCCCCGAGGGGATCGTCTGCGGACAGCGTCGGCAAGCAGGTGCCGACCTTCACGGAGGCCACCGTCTCAGCGCTCATTGCCGACCGGCCCCGCCGATGATCCCGGCTTGTTGGAGTTCGGCGATCTCACCGTCGTCATAGCCGGACGAGCGCATAATCTCATCGGTATGAGTTCCTGACGCAGTCGGTGCGACGGGGATGGTTGTCGGTGTCGCGCTGAAGCGCGGTGCAGGCGCTGGTTGGACGACGCCGTCGACATCGATGAACGTGCAGCGGGCCTGATTGTGAGGATGGTGAGGGGCTTCGGCCAAGCTCAGGACCGGTGCGAAACAGATGTCGGTTCCTTGCATGAGGGCAGTCCATTCATCACGCGTCTTGGTCCTGAACACTCGGCTGACACGTTCGCGATACTCCGGCCACAGCGCCCGATCGTCGCGATCGGGGAAGTCGGAAGGGTCGAGTTCGAGTGCGGTGATCAGTTCGTCGTAGAACCGTCGTTCGATCGAACCGATCGATACCCAGCCACCGTCGGCGGTCTGGTACGTCCCGTAGAAGAACGCGCCACCGTCGATGATGTTGCTGCCACGCTCGTCGTTGACCAACCCCGAGCCGTGCATGCCATAGATCGCACTCATCAGCGAAGCCGACCCGTCGGTCATCGCTGCGTCGATGACCTGCCCTCGACCGGTCGCTCGTGCGGACAACATCGCTGCGAGCACACCAATTGCCAAGTAGGCGCCGCCACCGCCGAAGTCGCCGACCAGGTTGAGAGGAACCGTCGGAGCACCTCCTGTCGGGCCGATCGCGTGAAGGGCGCCGCTGAGCGCGATGTAGTTGATGTCGTGTCCTGCTGCGTGAGCGAGCGGGCCATCCTGGCCCCAGCCCGTCATGCGGCCGAACACGAGCCGTTGGTTCCTCGCCAAGCATTCCTCGGGTCCGACGCCGAGCCGTTCCGCGACACCCGGACGAAAGCCCTCGATGAGCGCATCGGCCTTCTCGACGAGGCGCAGCACGATCTCCGCGCCGCGAGGGTCCTTGAGGTCGACCCGAATCGAGCGTCGGTTGCGGAGCAGCACGCTGTACTGGCGAGGTACTGAGATCCCCAGATCGTGGCCCGTGCTCGGACGATCGACACGGATGACATCGGCGCCCAGGTCGGCCAGGAGCATGCCAGCGAAAGGGGCGGGGCCGATCCCGCTGAGTTCGATGATCGTGCAACCTTGCAATGGCCCCATGTCTCGACTCAACCGTTCTTCGGCAGTTCGCTGAATGGCGTGTTGCGATCCGGCCCAGGCTCTTTGGGCAGGCCGAGGCCGCGTTCGCCGATGATGTTGCGCTGCACCTGGTCGCTGCCGCCATAGATCGCCGGGGCCGGTGAGAACAAAGTGAACTCCTGGGCGCTGCCGCCGCTGGGACTGTTCGGCCCTGTCAACATGGCGCCTGCGCCGAGTATCCGACAGCTGACCTCACGTGCAAGGCGTGTGATGTCACTGTTGCGCAGTTTCATCAGGTTGCCCTCGCTCCTGGTTGCTGCGTTGCCGGATTTCATCCGGCCGACGTGCCACCCGGTGATTTGTAGCAATGTGTGGAGGCGGGCCAGGTCCTGGCGGTTCGTCGCATCGTGGATGCTGCCGTTGCCCTCCGCCAAGTGGATGAGCTGTTTCACCCTCCCGGGGCCGACCATTCCGCCACCGAGCGCGGGAGCGTCGTTTGCGAACGATCCGGCCGGTCGTTGCAAGTGACCGGCAATGGTGCCGGCCAGCGCGCCGCTCGGGGCAGCGACGTCCTCGCCACCGATGCTGTTGCGTTCGAACATCAAGGTGGTGTTGGCCACGCGCCATCCGTCGCCCACGTCGCCGATGACGTGATCATGGGGGACACGGGCCTCGTCGATGAAGACCTCATTGAACAACGCCCGCCCGGTCATCTCGCGCAGCGGCCGCACCTCGACGCCGTCCTGTTTCATCGGGAACGCGAAGTAGGTGATGCCGCGATGTTTTGGTGCGTCGGGGTCGGTTCGGGCGATCAAGATGCCGTAGTCGGCCCATTGACCCATCGATGTCCACACCTTCTGTCCGGACACGACCCATTCGTCACCGTCTCGTTCGGCGCGGGTTTGCAGCCCTGCGAGGTCGGACCCTGCTCCGGGCTCCGAGAACAGTTGGCACCAGCCGTGCTGACCGCTGAGGATCTTCGGCACGTACCGGTCGATCAGGGTCGGGGTCCCGTGGGCGAGCAGTGTCGGGGCGGCCAGCATCATGCCGATTCCGGAAGGCGGCCCCAAGGCGCCTCTGGAGACCATGGCGCTGGCCAGTTCACTTGCTCGTGACCGAGACCAACCTCGTCCGTGGGGTGGTGGCGCGGTCGGAAGCGCCAGTCCGTCGGCGGAGAGCCGGGTCCACCACTCCGCGACCGAGATGTCGGGGCTCCAGTGTTCGTCGAGCCACGACTCGATGTTCAGGTCCAATCCGTCGTCTTCGCGCATCGCGGCCAGAGCCGTCGTGTCGGTCATCAGATCCTCCGTCGTCGTCGTTGAGATTGTCGATCTGTCATCGGAGCGGTGTCGTGAGTGAGCCGAGACGAGCCATCTCTCGTTCGGCATCGGCGACGAAGCGGCGAACAACGTCGCCGGCAGGGGTGATCTCGTCGATGCCGCCGAGGCCCTGGCCGGCTGCGAAGCACTCCTTGGCTGGGTCGATTCCTGCGCTGTCCGGCCGGGACCCGAGATGCATGGCGCCATCGCTCATCGACTTGGCGATCTGCTGCGGGAACGGCCGCAATTCGTCCGGGTGGTCCTCGAAGTGTTGGGTGTAGTCGTTGCGAATCGCGCGCAGTGTCTTGCCGGTGTAGGCGCGGGTGATGACGGTGTCGTCATCGCGCCCACCGACCAGAGCATCTCGATATCCGGCCACGACGTGCGCTTCGGGCGTCGCAATGAACCTCGTACCGATCCAGACGCCGTCGGCGCCGAGCGCCAGCGCTGCGGCGAGGCCGCGACCGTCGAAGATGCCGCCGGCGGCGACGACCGGCACGCGGTCGCCGACGGCATCGACGATCTGTGGCACGAGCGGCATGGTGGCGACGCTGCCCGTATGGCCGCCTGCCTCAGTGCCCTGAGCGATCACGATGTCGCATCCGGCCTCGACCGCGGCGATGGCGTGGCGAACCTTGCCACACATGTTCGCCACGAGAACGCCGCTGCGGTGGCACTGATCGAGCACCTCGCGTGGGACCCCGAGGCCTGCGACGAAGAGGGACGCGCCGCCTGCGATGATTGCCTCGACCTGCGCTTCCATCTGGTCGGGAAGCGCGGTCAGCAGGTCAACCCCGAACGGGTTGCTGGTGCGTGAGCTGACATCGGCGATCTCCGCTGTCATGCGTTCGAGACTCATGGGAGCGGCACCCATCGTCCCGAAGCCCCCGGCTTCGCTGACAGCCACGACAAGATCCGAGTAGGAGACACCGCCCATGCCTGCGAGCATCACGGGGTGATCGCACTGGAGCATTTCGGTGAGTCGGGTTGTGATCATTCGCTTTGTCGTTTCCTCGAGGTGGACGATGTGTCGAACGGATCAGCCCAGACCAGGACGAAGTCTTCACTGCGAGGATCGATCCTGACGGCGACGTGGTCACCGATCCTGATGTCGTCGGGTGGTGTGGCGGTGGCGGCGAGCACCCGTGGGCCCTCGTCGAGTTCGACGAGCAGTGTCGCGTAGGGCGCTTGTTCCTGCCAGCCAGGGTCGAGGCTGCGGTGGCTCACGGCTGTGGACAGCACGGTGCCGTTGCCGGTCACCGGTTGGAAGATGACGTTGTCGGAGAAGCACGTCGCGCAGAACCTCCGTGGCGGATGGCGCCACACACCGCAGGAACCACACCGCTGCACACACAGGACTCCGGCGGCGATGCAGGCGCGATGCCAGTCGAGAACGATCCATTCCGGTCGGGGGACATAGGTCCTCATCGATCGACCCCCAAGATCGCGACGCTGCCGTCGCCCAGGTCGCCGTACCCGGTCACGAGGGCCAGTTCGGCACCGTCGACTTGAGCGTCGGAGGTTCCTCGGATCTGTCGGGTTGCTTCGACGACGTGGTTCAGACCCCAACAGTGACCCTGAGAAAGCAGACCGCCGTGTGTGTTGATCGGGAACCTGCCACCCAGTTCGATGTTTCCGCCCATGACGAACTCGGCGGCGCCCCCGGGTTCCGCGTAGCCGAGCGCTTCGAGCTGCAACAGCACGACATAGGTGAAGCAGTCGTAGATCTCGAGCACGTCGATGTCGTGGGGTTGCACGCCGGCGCGTTCGAACGCGCGCGGAGCGGCTCGGTGGATGCCGAGTTCGAGCAGGTTCGGCCGGTTGGCGATCTCGTCAGCCGGGGCGGGATGACCCTCGGCGCCTCCCAGGTACACAACCGCAGGATGTGCGAGATCCCTCGCGCGCTCCAGGCTCGTGACGACGATCGCCGTTGCGCAATCGGTTTCGACGCAGCAGTCGTACTTTCGGAGCGGTTCGGCTATGTAGGGCGAGGCGTCGTAGTCCTCCCGCGTGAGCGGCCTGCCCCGCATCAATGCCTTGGAGTTGAGCTGGGCGTGTGAGCGGCACGCGAGAGCAACCGCGGCAGCGGCGTCTTCGGGCACGTCGTGCTTCTCGACGTAGTGACGCAGGTACAAGCTGTAATGCTGGGCCGCCGACATCAGCCCGTACGGGGCATAGAAGTTCCGCACCGTCTCACCCATCGGGCCGAGGTTCATCGTACGTTTCGTCGGCCGTGCGTCCGGTTTCGGAGCGAGTGCCGAGTACCCGTTCCATCCCATGCACACCAGCACGCTGTCGGCGAGCCCGCATGCGATTGCCATCGAGGCGGTTTGCAGTGATGCCGTCGGCGACGCTCCGCCCATCAGCACCGAGACGTGATACGAGACGTCGGGCACTCCGAGATGTGCGGCGATTTCCTCGGTGCTCATGTACCCGGGCGGGGGAATGACGCCGTCGATGTCGGCGGGTGTGAGCCCGGCGTCGCCGATTGCCTCCATGGCCGCGTCGAGAATCAAATCGCACACGTGCCGGTCTCCGCCGCGCGTGTAGTCGGTCTCGCCGACCCCGACGATTGCCGTCGTCCCCCAGAAGTCGGTGCTCATTGCAGGTATCGATTCATTCCGTCCTCCTTCATCCGACGTTGGCCGCGTACTCGCGCAACCGCTGGTAGTCGACCTTGCCGTTGGCTGCGCGACCGATCGTGTCGACCACGACGATGCGTCGTGGCGCCTTGTACGCGGCGAGTCGCGCCCGGACGTGCTCGATCACCGCGTGATGATCGGGGTCGGAACCCGTGGCAGGTTGCACGACACCGACGACCATCTCGCCGAAACGGTCGTGTGGAACGCCCACGACCACGGCGTCAGCCACGTCAGGGTGGGTCTTCAATGCCTCTTCCACCTCTTCGGGGAAGATCTTCTCACCACCACTGTTGATGCACACCGAGCCTCGCCCGAGCACGCTCACTGTGCCGCCGGCGTCGATGGTCGCATAGTCGCCAGGACATGAATAGCGTTTGCCGTCGACGATCAGGAAGGTGCGGGCCGTCTTGTCGGGGTCCTTGTAGTAGCCGATTGGTTGGCGGCCACCGACAGCGAGCCGACCGATCGCTTCGGTACCCGGCGCGAGACGATTGCCGAGGTCGTCGACGACGATCGTGTTGACGCTCGCTTGGAACCGTGCCGTCTTTGCTGCCGCGCCGCCTCCGGACACCGACTGGCCCATGCCGAGGGCTTCGGAGGAGGAGAACGCGTCGGCGAGCAACATCTTGGGTTGATGGGCGAGCATTCCTTGCTTGGTCTCTTCGCTCCACATCACGCCTGACGACGTGAACGCCAGCACCGATTCGAGTGTCCATCGTTCTGGTTCGGCGTCGAGGGCGTCGAGGATCGGTTTGGCGAACGCGTCGCCGACAATCGCGACGGCGTTCACCTTCTCGCGATCGATCGTGTCGAGGAGTTCCGTGGCGTCGAAGTGGCGCGACTCGAGACAGACGATGCAGCCACCCGACGTCAAGGTGCCGAATGACGTCAGAGCCCCGGTGCCGTGCATCAATGGGCATGCCGGCAAGCCGACCGGGCCAGGCCCGACGAACCTCTCGTCGAGGAAGTCGGGGTCGTACTCCTCGGGCACCTTCAGGCCCAGGCCTGTGCTCAACACGACCACGAGGTCGTCCTGGCGCCACATCACGCCCTTCGGCATCCCGGTGGTGCCACCGGTGTACAACATGTACAGATCGTCGCCGCTGCGATCGACACGATCGATCACCGGTTCCCCCGCGGTGAGGACGGCGACTTCGTACGGGACCGCCCACTCGGGGCAGGGACCGGATCCGTCGTCGACCCAGATCCAGGTCCGGACCCGCGGAACGCGATCGTGGATTGCCTCGATGGTGTCGACGAATGCGCCGTGGAAGACGACCGCGACCGCGTCGGCGTTGTCCCACAAGTACACGAGTTCGTCGGCCGCGTATCGGTAGTTGGTGTTGACCGGGACGAGCGAGGCCTTGAAGCAGGCGAAGAACGTCTCGAGAAACTCCGGGCAGTTGTACATGTACTGGGCGACTTTGTCCTGGCGCTGCACGCCACGATCGAGCAACAACGTCGCGACCCCTTCAGCTCGCTGGTTCGCTTCCGACCACGAGACCGAGCGGTTGCCCTGTTTGGCGAACGGCGCACCGGGAATCTGAGCAGCTGCGGCTTCCCAGATCTCCGCGAGTGTCCAACCGCTTCCTGACATGGCGCTCAACCTCTCGTGACCGATGGTGGGGGATCGCCGAGCGGTGGCCAAGGTTCGACACCGTCCTCGAGCGGTACGTCGAGCGACCTCAGCAACGCCGAGAACAGACGCCAGTTCCCGATCGCCGCGACCATCTCGACGAGCGTGGCGTCATCATCGAACACCGACCTGCAGGCGGCCCACGTCTCGTCGGTGATCGTTCCGAGTTCGAGCGTTTCGTCGGTCGCTGCCAGTACGGCTCGCTCGGCTTCGCCGAAGCGGTCGTCGTTGCGCCAGTCGCGAACAGCGAGGAGGTCCCGTTCGGGGATGTCGAGCATTCGTGCGACGCGCCAGTGCTGTGTCCACTCGTACATCGCGCCGGTTGTCCATCCGATGCGCATGATGATCAGTTCGCGCAGGCGCGCGTCGAGTGTCCCCTTCCACAACAGCTCGTGGAGCATGGTGTTCAGGCCCGCCGCGACGCCTGGCTGGTGGAGCGCGATTCGGAAGACCGACAGCTCGGCCAGGTTCTCCGGAATGCCGCGTTCGACGGCGCGCTTCTTTGCTTCGGCGATGTCGAGCATCGGTATTCGTGATCCTGCAGCCATTCGGGTGGCTCCTTGTCGTGATGACTTCATCAGCTGTCGGGTGAGAACACGCCGTGAAGTGGTGGGGTGGCGCTCTGGTCGGCGCCTGACATCACGCCGAGTAACGCCGGGAGGTCGTCGAAACCGGCCACCTGGCGCGTGAGTTCTGCGAACGGCCACCGTTCGGCGACGAGCAGGTCGATGGCCGCCTGGTAGGCAGGGAAGTCGACACCGAGCGATCCGGTGATGGTGAGTTCTTTGTACACCACGTGATCGGGGTCGAATCCTGGTGTCCCGCCTCCACCTCGAGTGCCGGCGACCACGATCGTGCCGCCCGGGCGAGCGAGTGAGACGGCTTGAGCGAACGCTGCCGGCGCTTTGGCCGTGACGTCCACCACGATGTCGGCGAGGCCACCCGTCGCCCGCTTCAACGCAACCGCCGGGTCATCGACCGCAACATCGACAGCGAGATCGACGCCGAACCGTGCTGCCATCTCCAGACGATCTGCATCTCGGTCGCCGAGGCCCGTCATGGCCACGAACGCCGCCCCGGCTTCTTTGGCCGCGACCGCAGCACATAAGCCCCGAATGCCCGGCCCGAGTACCGCGACGACGTCGCCGGGCTTCGTGCCGGGAATCGTTGCTCCCCATCGAATTCCGGCACCGAGTGGGTTGAACACCGTTGCCAGGACCGCATCGAGTTGGTCGGGGATCGGGAGCAGCATCGAGTCTGACGGGAGATGGAGATGGGTCGCGTAACCACCCCACAGGCCGGGTTCGATCGCAGCATCGACGAAGCCGAACATCGTCGCGAGCCCGTTGCGGACACAACGCCGATATTTGCCAGATGCGCATTGCTCGCATTGTCGGCACGAACGGAACACCTCGACGGCGACACGATCGCCTTGGTCGACTCCCCATCGAGCTGCAGCATCCGGACCGATCTCGTCGATGACGCCGATGATCTCGTGGCCGGGGATGAACGAGAACGGCGCCGCGATGTGCCCGCTGAACTGCTCGTGGTCGGTGCCACAGAGACCGCACGCCTCGATGCGCAGGCGAGCTGTGTCGTCGGTGATGTCCGGGACCTCGAACGATCGGCGTTCCAACGTCTTGGGTCCGGTCAGAACGAGCGCTTCGGCAGACGATCTCATGTCAGCTCGAACTCCGTCACGAAACGGGCATGGTCATCGGCCGGCTTCAAATCGATGGTGTGCCCCACAAACATTCCACCCGACATCGCCCGGGCCACGTCTCGGTCATCGCTGCGAGCAACGACGCGTCGACCATTCCGGGTCCGGGCGAACACAGGAACCGAGACCGGACCGTCCTCGCGGTCGTGCATCACGGTGTAGCCGTCGATCGTGGCGCTCCCGGTGGCATCACCTGGGTCGACGACCTCGAGCGCGGTGGCGTCGATCGCAGCCTGCTGCGCTGTCATGTCGATGTCCGTCCAGCGAGTTGGAGGGGGAGTGGCAGACCAGAGCCCCAGGGAGTGTTTGGTGATGTACCAGCCGAGGCCGGAGATCATCCCGACTCCGTCTGGATCGACTCGACAGCGCCGTGCCATCTCGACGATCGAATGGCTGACGTAATTGTTGCCGGGTCCGCCGTGATACGGCAGCCCGCCCGTGACGGTGAAACCGCGCTGATCGAACGGGTCGAGTCCGAAAGCGTCGATCGCGACTTCCACGGCAGCAGGAAAGCATGAGTAGAAGTCGAACCACCGCACGTCGTCGACGTCCATTCCGGACGCTCCGAGCACGGCCCCGCCGGCGGCTCGGATTCCGGCAGAGCGGGAAAGGTCGGGACGTTGCACCGGGAAGTACACGTCGTTGCACGTCGCAGTCGCCCAACTGAAGACCCAGCGGTCACGAGGCACGCCCAGCCCCGTTGCCACCTCGGCGGCCATCAAGACGAACGCTGCTGCCATGTCGACGCTCAGGATGCTGTTCAGCAGCTTGGTGTACGGCTCGTTGACCAACCGATTGCCCGGCCCAACCCCGGAGAGTTCCCCCGGTGTGCGCTCAACGGGGAACCAGGCTTGACCGGGGTGGCGGGCGGCCTCGGCGGTGAAGGGCGCCATCAGGCGTCCCAACCAGACGCGGTGCTCGTCGAGCGTATGTCCGGCACGTGCAGCGATGGCCGACTCGAAGACGGGGTACACCTCATGTGGGAAGTGCAGTCCTGCGGCGTTTTCGGCTGGGCTGAGCCCTGGCCGATCGTCGCCCATCACAGCGTCGACGCCGGAAACTGGATCGGCCTGCGGAATCCTGCCGGCTTGGCGGGCATGGCGTACCGACTGGCCCGCTTCGGCGCCGACGATCAGTGCTGCGTCACATGTTCCGGCCATGATCTCTGCGCCCAGTTGGCCGACCAGATACTGCGGGGTATTTCCTCCGACGGGACAACTGATTCGTCGGCCCGGTCTGAGTCCAACAGCTTCAGCGATGCGGTGCGCAGGACTGTCACGGTGCATCAACAGAATGCCCGGACTCGCCACGGTGTCGATGCGATCGGCGATCGGAGCGACTGCGTCGGCGAAGGCGCGCCGTGCTGCCTCGGCGGCGAGGTCGATCGGGTCGACGACCGCGTCCGAGCGGTTGGTGATCTCGCCGACCGCGACGAGCACCGGAGTGCGGGGGTCGATCATCATCGCTTCGTGGCGCGACCGTTCGACACGACGATGTTGTCGCGCTGAGTGCGGGCCTGGACGATCGCATGATCGCCTTCGTCCCAGATGTCGGTGATGATCGTGTCGCTCGGCCACACCTGATCCGCGAACCGACCTTGGATCGACTCGAAGCCGTCGACGTCGCCGCCGCACCATGCGCCCAGCACGCTGTGTCCCACGGTCCCGAACGTGCACAATCCGTGGTTGAAGGTCCCGGGAAACCCGGCGGCAACAGCGAAGTCGGGGTCGATGTGCATCGGGTTCATGTCGCCGGACAGCCGGTAGATCGCGGCCTGCTCCGGTCGGGTCTCACGTTCGATGACGATGTCTGGATCGCGGTCGGGTGCAGCGTTTGATTTCGACGAGCCGCTCGGGCCGCGCTCACCGCCCCACCCGCCGCCGCCCAACACGAAGAGGCTCGCTCCAACGGTGAACAGCGGGCCCTCGGCGTCGGATCCGCGGCCTTCGAACTCGATGACGGATGCCTTGCCCTTGTCCCACACCGCGACGATCTCGCCGTCGACGGTGATGTCCGCGTTGGGCGGGAGTGGTTGGTGGGTAACGACCGATTGTTCGCCGTGCAGGAGTGCGGCGAGGTTGATGTCGATGCGCTGCATCGCACGACCCATCGCTCGCAGCCCGGGGATGACAGCGAACGTCGGAACGACCTTGGGGCCGCGACCTTCGTAGATGAAGTCGATGTCGTCGGGCGGACGGCAGCCGACGCCGAGGGCGTACAGCATCGTGTCGCGTTCGGTCCAGGAATGGGCGATCGGGTCGACGGAGAGCCCGACGAGGTCGCTGTTGATCGGCAGTTTGGTCATCGAACCAGTTCCTTGTGATGAGTGATCGCGGCGGCGTGTTTCACGAGCCGGCCATTCGTTGCAGAATGTGCACGACGCAGACCGAACCGGCGCCGGCCATGTGACACAGACCGGTGTTCGCCCCCTCGACCTGCCGAACCCCGGCCTCGCGCCGGAGTTGCAGGGTGGTCTCGTGGATCTGGGCGAGACCGGTCGGGCCGCCAGGGTGGCCGCGGGCGGTGAGGCCACCATCGGTCGAGAACGGAATCCGCCCGCCGATCTCGGTCGCGCCTTCAGCGACCAACCGATCTCCCTCACCATCTCCACAGATGCCGAGCAGTTCGTAGTACACGAGTTCTTCGATGGGAAACGACCTCGACCTCGTGCAGGTGCACGAGGTCGAGGTCGTTCGGGCCGAGGGCCGCCTGTTCGTACGCGTCGGCAGCTGCGTCCCGGGTCATTTGCGCGGGGCCGATGACCGCCCCGAGGAAGACGTGGCCGTCGGTATAGGTCTCGGAACGCTGTTGCGATGCCGCCACTCGGACCATCGGCCGTCCGTTGCACACCCTCTCGGCCACTTCCTTGGAAGCCACGATGGCTGCGGCAGCACCTCCGCCGGAAGCGCACGCCATCATCGACGTATGCGGGTACGAGATCATCGTCGACCCGAGCACTTCTCGGATACTGACGTCGTGGTCGGCGCGTCGTTGGGCATATGGGTTGGCCCGCGCGTGATTCCAG
>CAXBAZ010000005.1:0-19999 GCA_963973395.1 uncultured Acidimicrobiaceae bacterium | reverse complement strand
GATCGAGGATCAGAACATTCAAGCGCAGAAGCGTGAGTTGCTCGAATTGCGGGCGAAGCGCGGACAGTTCGAGTTCGAAACGACGGCCTCGATGCGTGACCGGCGCGATGCGTTGGCACAGCAGGAGTTCCAGAACCAGATTGCGACTGGAACGCTTGATCTTGCGCGCGACCGGCTTGGCCTTGACGTGCGGCAGGTCGACTTCGCGGAAGCGGCGGCGACCGCGGCGGCGGAAGCTGGACCCGATGAGATGCAAGCAGCCCAGCTAGCGGGCGTACGGCTCTCGAACGCGGCTCAGTCGATAGCTAACCAGGAGTCGTATTGGGACTTTCAGGAGAAGCTTGCCGGGAGGGATGAAGACCCGGAAGATTATTTGCAGACTAAGGGTACCACTGGGAAAGCCGTCCATGACGGCGCTATCGTCGCAATCGATCGGCTCGAGACAATCATCAATGATCAGTCCCCGGAAGTGTTTGATGACCCCTACGCGTTCTCTATAAAGATCATGAACACGATCGATTCCTATCTGCAGGGCCAAGGACTGGAGCTGGGTGATCCGACTGTGAGTTTCATACGTAACGAACTCATCAGGGGACGGTTGATCGAGTTTGGTCTATCGGACGCAGGCTTCTCTATTGACGGCAAGGGTGCTCTAACCGCACCACCCCAAGACACTAACGAATAGACAGGAGGGAACATGGCAAGAGGCGACTCGCGATCTGAGAGACTAGCATCGGCACGCGGTGGAAGACCAGAGCGCAAGCAGGACAAACCTAACTTCTTGGAGCGAAGCTTCAACTTCGTGATGGACCAGACGGTTGACCGGATACCCGTGAAGATCCCGACCGTCTTTGCCTTCATACCCTCCCCCATTCAGCCGATTGCAGTCATGCAGCGGCGCACCGACGTGGGTCGGATCGCCAAGAACGCTGCCACCCAGGCGAGAGACATAGTGGTTGGACTGCCCGCGGGGGTTCAAGCCATGGTCTCGGACCCGAAAGGTACCGCCATAGAGATCGGGAAGTCGTACGCCGACCTGTACGGTCCCCTCCTGCGCGGTGACCTTCAGACGTTCGGGGATCGCGTGTCGGAGCAACCTCTGTCACCGATCCTCGACGCACTCGCAGTAGTGTCCGGCGGGGCTGGTGCCGCGGTGCGCGTTGGCGGAGCTGTCGGCAAGGGCGGTCAGATCAGCCGGGCCGCCAAGGTGGCGAAGGCCAGGCAGTACACGCAGGGAAACACGATTGAACAGGTGTACTTGCAATCCCGGGGCGGTGGATTTGTGGGTAAAGCCCCGAACCGGCTGACTACGGCCGAGCTGAAGGAGTTTACGGAGGCCAGGGCAGCGTACCAGCTCGCCAAGGACTACCCGAACAGCATCACCATCCGGCTACGGAACCTCGGAAACCCGGACGGCAAGCGGGACATCTTCGTCAATAACCCGGCCGGGCCTCCTATACTCGATCGTCGCGGGCGAACGAACCCGGTGTCCCGCGAAGCGCAGCACGCCCGGTCCAAGTTTGTCACGTTTACGAGCGAATTGGCGTACGCGACGGCCAGAACGGCAACCACCCCCGGTCCTAGTATCCCCGCTCGTTGGAAGGAAGCTCGGGCGGCCACCAGGGGAGTCCGGGCTGAGAACATTGCTAAACGCGACCGGCGGCGCGCGAACACAAAGCGTGTGTTGGCGGCGATGAGTTTTGAGAAGGCACAGGCGAAGCTCACGCCCGACGAGGCCAAGGCCTTCGGGGTAATCTCAAGGGGAACCGACCCGGTTGTGTATGCGGCGTTGATTCGATCTCAAATCACGGACGATCTGGGCCAGCAGGCTGTGTCCGCGAAGACGCTATCGGACCTTGATTCTCCCGCCGTGCAGAAGCACGTGGCGGACTACTATGAGAGCCTGGCGCACGACCTGAATCAACAGGGTCAAACGCACGCGGAAATCGCCTCGGCTATAGGGAGGGATGTGGACGCTGTTCCGGGTATCTTGGCTAAGCCGAGGGAAAAGCCGACGCAGCTCTCCATCGTGGTCGACAAGGGTCGTGAGCTTGCTCATTACATGAAGGAGATCGGCGTAGAGAACGGCGTCATGAGCCTAGCCGAGGCTACTGTCACACCGTACACTGCGCTACGCGCGATCGCCGCCGGGGGTCGCATCGGCCTGAAGGCCAAGCAGAACTTCCAGGCCGCACTCAGAGGACGTCATCAGGCACTGGTGGCCGCCGCTGTCGCTCAGCGGAAGACCAAGTCAGCCGACAAGAGCGACATCGAGGCTGACCAGAAGGCTGCCAAGGACGCTAAGAAGATAGCGGACGAGAAGTTTGCCACGGCAGACGAGAAGCTGAAACAGTCCCGGCGCGCGGATGCGGAGGCAAAAAGCCTTGTCGAAGAGATGGAGGGGGAATACCTCACGCTCGCCGAGGCCGAGGCAACAATGAGGGCGGCGCAGACGCGCACACGACTGGCGTCGAATCGAAAAAACCTCGACCCCAAGGGCGACAACGTGGAGATGTTCCACCAGGCTGCTCAACGCAAGGAGCGGGAAGTCAACGACCACGTGTCCGTTGAGTACCAGGCGCACCTAGCGGCGGGACTGGCCGAGAACGCTGCGAGCTACGAGATCCACAAGATCATCGAGCTGCATAACGCGTACGACGCCTTCGTAGACGAACAGCGTGGCGTACAATCTCGGATTCGCGTAGCCGAAGAGCGTCCCGCGACTTACCAGGAAGTATTCCGGGTGGAGGCCCAGCGGGAACGCAGGGGCGACAGGCCCCTAGAGGACGGGGCGCGGGAGACGCTTGTAAAGGAACTCGAGAAGGCCGAAAAGGTACTAGAAAACAAGATAGCCAGGAAGGCCCAGCAACTCCGTGGCGCGTACGCTCGGTTCGAGGCCAAGAACGGCCCCGCGAAGACGGAAGAGGCCGCCAAGGTGCGGGCCGCCGAGGTACAGGCGACAGGCCAACGGTTGAGAGTGGAGCTGAGCGAAGAGATCGCCGAGGGCACCCGCAAGCGCGGGAAGCACCAGGCTAAGCCTTGGCTGGATCGCTTCAAGGAGCAGATCGCCGCGCAGAAGGCGTGGGAGATACAGTACAACAAGGTCGAGGCCCTGCACTTAAAACAGAAGAAACTCGAGCTTGAGTCGATGGGTCTGCTCGATGACATAGACAAGATGTACATTAGCATGAGCGAGCAGAAGGTCGCGCACCTGTACGTCGAAAAGCTCGGCAAGAGGATGGACGAGCTGGCGGAGGCGCACCAGAAGTTTATGGACAACAACGCAGAACAGCGCGCGGTCATCAAGGTCGAGCGCAAGAAGATGCAGGACACCAACCCGTCCTATTGGATTCACGGACCGGGCGCACTGCTCGACGAGAACCTACCTGAGGTGGCGCGAAGGGAACTGCGGAGCCTGCTCGACACGTACGGCCCGGACATCTTCGAGGCCCGCGAGTTGGGTGGTAGCATACCGGAGCTGCGGAACCTCGCACGGCGCGGGTACCCGTTCTACCTTCCGGACAAGCTGGCCGTCAAGTTCAACCAGGGCGGGCAAGCGGTGCTAAACCAAGGAATAGCGACGATGATGGGCGAGGTCGCACTCAACCCGTCCCTGCTCACGGCGGAATACATGAACATGGTACGCACCCTGCAGCATCGCGAGATGATGACGTACTTGAAGTCCCAGCACCGGGAGATCCCTATGGAAGAGGCGATGAGGGGCGAACTGCCCGCGGGATGGCGGATCGTTGACAGTCGCGTGAATGAGCGACAACAGTACGTCGCCAACTTCAAGCACACGTCCGACGCGGATATCATGGAAGCTCAGCAGGCGGCAGTGCGCGCGCAGAGCGAGCTTGACGTCGCTGATCTCGAAACGCCGGGGCACGTTGCTAGCGCGCTCTTTGACCTCTCCGAAAATTACTTCGCCGGACAGACTAGGGCGGACTGGATCGTCACCGGCAAGCCCGGGGCGGAGATGGTCACCATCGCCCCGAAGCTAACGGTCGAAAACATGGCGCGCGAGGCGCGCAGGCAAAATACGTTCACCAAGGCTCTGATCGAGAAGCCACTGACTGTGTGGCGGACGATCGTGCTCGGCACGCGTCCCGCCTTCCTCGTCAACAACATGATCGGCAACCACTTCCTCTACGCAGTAGAGTGGGCGGGGGCGGACGGCTTGGCCGGGCTCATGGACATGATTCTCGCGAACACAACCGCCAGCGGGCGGCGCGGGACACCCGAGGCGATGGACGCACTCGTGGACGCTGGCTTCGGTCGGCTCAGTATGGGCGAGAAGCTCGTCACGGTCATGGCGAACGGGTTCTTCCCGACCTCGGTCGGTGGGCGCAGCGCCTTCGGATCGACACAATCCCCCTTGGGGAGGCGAAAGCTCGATTCCGCCACGTTCACGCTTCCGTCCGTCAAGCGTAACAAGGACGGAAACAGGGTGGGCCAGCGGCGACGAACAATCACGATGCGAGGACTCGGCCTCGGTGTCATACCAATCACGCAGGCGTTTGCCGAGACGGGCCTCCGTCAGGCCGCGATGTTCGCGGAGCTGAGGGGGGCTGCCAAGAGCGCGGGCCTGATCGGCCGCATGGAGCGAACGAAGAACGTGCTCCGGCGGTTGGGCATGATGAGCGGGGAGACGGTTGACTTCAACCGACTCTTCATCCGGATGCTCGAGAACGACCCGAAGCTGCAGAGGCGGGTGGCTGACTCAGTCCTTGAGGATCTGGGTAACTACTTCGACCTCGGCACGATCGAGCGGCACTACGTCCGCCAGGCGGCGCCGTTCTACAGTTGGTACAAGGCCATCATGTCTATCACGCTCAGGATGCCGTTCGACCACCCCGCCAAGTCCACAATGTTGCGGGGAGTGGCGGCGGTTGGGATTGAACAGACCATGGCGGACGGCGAGGTGCCGTCCTACCTCCTCGGCCACGTCGATCTCAGACCCGGGTTCGTCAACGCGATCCCCGGGATTGGTACGATAGCGGGTCGGGAGCCAATCCTCACCACGAACGGGATCAACCCCTTCCACACGGTAGCCGATGTCGGAGAAGCACTCATTGGCATCACCGGACTGGGCGGGGCAGACACCAGGGCGGGACTAGCCGCAGCGGCGCAGCTCAGCAACCCGTTCGGCACAGCCCTGATCGAAGAGATCACCGGGCGCAGCATACTCACCGGGGGTAGGAGTACAACAGTCACTGGAACTGGGTTCCAGTCGTACTTCGAGCGCGTGCTCCGCCAACTACCACCAGCCAAGCTAATCACCGCCGCATTCAAGGGTGACGTGACTGAACCAACGTACCTGTTCGAGAAGACGTTCGGTAAGGAGTTCTTCTCCCAGTTGGGCCTCCCAGTACGCAACATGAGTCCCGAGGTAGCCAAAAAGTTGGCGAAGGAAGAACGGACTCGAAGTGGCGAACCGGAGAAGAAGAGGGTCTTTGGATGGAACGAACCCGGATCGTGAGGGTAAATGGCAATATCATATAATGAGCAGATGGTCGGATGGATGAAGCAGTCCGCGGCCAAGTACAACATCGACTACCCCGCGAGCATGGCGGTCGCCCTCAGTGAGGGCGGCCTCGTGCCGGGTGCGGTCGGTGACGGTGGGACGAGCTTCGGACCGTTCCAGCTTCACGTGGGTGGCGCGCTCCCGAAGAACCGGGGGGCCGCGTGGGCCAACAGTCGGGCGGGTATCGATTACGCGTACCGAAAGATGGCTGAGACAGGATCCTCCGGGCTGACCGGGGCGGCCGCCATCGGCAACATCATCCGAAAGTTCGAGCGGCCAGCAGACCCCGACAATGCGGTCTCGAGGGCCAAGCAGCATTACTCCCACCTACTCTCGGGGGGGCTCGGCAAGGGCGTCAGAGTCAACGGGCAGGTGCTTGTCGATGATAACGTGGTCGCCCCCAACGTGCCCGGCAGCCGACAGAATAACCTTGTGTCGGCGCTACTGAAGGCGAACGTTGAGTTCGCGAGGACGGGCAAGCTGCGTAGTGACATCATCACGGCGGCGCTCATAGCGAAGGCGGAGAACACCGACACTGGAGTGAGGGTAGGCAAGCGCAAGCCGATCAGCGTACCAGCCGGGCAACTGGGGGACCCGGAGAAGGCACTACGACACTCGATGAAGGTCGCGCGAGACAAGTTCGGACTCACGGTGCTCGAGAACAACGTGTACGACCCGGTCAACCCGGACGTTCACACCCCGACCTCGAACCACTACCAGCACTTCTCGGGGAGTACGGTCAACCGGGCCGCCGACATTAGCGGTGACCCGGCGAGCATGATGGCCTTCACCAAGTGGGCCAACAAGACGTACGGCGGGATGACCCGCGAACTGTTCTACGACCCTTGGGGTGGTACTAAAGGTACCACGTCCATCGGCGCAATCGGTGGTCATTCTGACCACGTCCACATAGCGTACTAGGAGACACAATGACGATGATTGGGGAGACACACTAATGCCTGCGGGAGTAGGATACCCAGCGGGGAGCAGCGGCCCTATTGATCCAAGAGCGGCTGGGCGCCGACGGCAACGAGCGCGAAAGAACGCCAGGCGCAGGGCGGCAGCGGCAGGGATACGCAGCACGGCCACGCGCCAGAAGCTGAGACGCAAGAACGCGGCACTAGTCTCTGACCGGCGGCACGGCATCGGTACCGGCGAGCCTGGGCTGAGTCGCCTCCGTCCGGACGGAAGCATCCGTAGATCGGCAAAGACCGTCGCCGCCCAGAAGGAAAAGAACCGCATAAATCGCAGGCGCAAGAGGCGCCTCGGAGAGATGCGCATGAAGCGGCGCGCGGATCGTGCCGCCCGTCTGGCGCTTGAAGCGGAACGGGCTGAGTAATGCCTGCGGGGGTAGGATACCCAGCGGGGGACGGCCCGCTCGCGGAGAAATACGCGAGCCAAGTCTCCCGAAAGTCACAGACCCAAGCGCTCGCGCAGGAGGGCCGCAACCAGACAGACGCCTTCGGCATCAGCCGGGGCCAGCCGAACCAGGGTGGAGACACCACGAGCTACTCACCACCCCCATCGGGTCGAATGACCAGCCCGGGCTTCAGTCTGACACGGACATCGAACGGCACGGGTAGCCTACCGGTTGTTCTCCGCAACCTCATGAAGGCGAAAGCCCTCAGGAGGAATCGCGGCGGCGAGGATCGAATGGACATGGTGCAGAGATTCTTCGCTGGCCGAAACCACTACAACAACCTCGGCGGAAGGCGTCGGCCATGAGTCCGACTGAGGCAGGGTACACCATCAAGGAGATCGTCGAAGAGATCCGAGAAGACGTGAAGGAGCTACGACTGCGGCCAACGTCGAGCCCCGACCACGAGCGGCGCATCCGGCGGATCGAACGGTGGATGTGGGCGCTGCCCGCGGGGGCAATGGCCGCCATCTTCACGGCGGTCACCATCATTGTCAAGGCGACGGGAGCATAATGGCGAAGAGACCGTACGTGAACGTCAACATGGCCGGATGGATGGAACACCACGGCCTGCGAACGAAGCGCAAGCTCATCTTCCACGAGACGATCAGCCACGACCGAAACGGCTTGAGCGACATCACGTCGGTCGGCCGGTACATCGGGAAGGTCGGCTACGGCGTCCACGTCATCGTCGACCAGGAGGGAAAGTCCGGCTACGCTCCCCCCGAGCGGGCCGTGTACTACCAGGCGAAGCCAGACTCATCGCAGTCCATCGGCATAGAGCTGGTCAGTTTCATCCCGGCGCTCAACATCAGCCGGTGGGGGCGCATCAAGATTTGGCTCAGCCGAGAACGTCAACTTCACAAGGCGGCGCGCTGGGCAGCGTACTTCAGCTCGGAGCACCCCATACCGCTGGTCTACAGCACGGGGAAGGCGGCCGGAATCACGTCGCACTGGAACATCAGTGAGGCGTACCACGTCGCGGGGGGACACTGGGATTGCAAGCCGAAGCATGAGGGCGGGCACTTCCCGATCAAGCGAGTCATCAAGCTTGCCCGGCTCTACAAGACGGGTCGCATAGCACACAAGCCGATGAAGCGTTTACGTCTCGGCAAAAGCACGTAGAACGACGAATAAAGGCCCCACCCTTAACATGAGGGTGGGGCCTTTTATTTCGTTACGGTGTGTACAACGACCAGATGGATTGCTCAAGCAACTCGTGGCACACGATGATTGCGAGGGGGAAGTCCTCCCCCGGCAGGGCTATCCAGTAGCCTCTCCAGAACGGCGCAACGACCATGACGTTCGCGAGCGTGGCGTCATGAAGCTGCCTGGCACGTTTTGCCCACTGAAGATCCCAGGTATTGGGAGTCACGTTCAACGCATTCAACTCGAACACGTATAGCCGAAGCTGTTCGATCGGCGAGTCGAACATCCCGTCGATCGTGTCGCCCTTACCCCTTGCCACGGGGCTTCTTCCCGCCGCACTTGGGGCAGCTAGACTCGCGATCTTTACGGGCAGCGGCTGCTGCGTCTCGGTCGTCCGGGCACTCGCATAGCCGGTGTTTACGCTTCGCGGGCTTACCTTTACCGAAACGCTTCGGCATAACGTTGCTGCCGAAACTCATACTTCGCACGACCCATCAGGGCACGACGGGTCGAACGGGGCAAGATCATCCTCGACCGCCTCGACTTCAACCGCTACGGTTGTGCCAAGCGGCTGTATAGGTTCGTTCTCGCGGCTGCCCCAACGGTAGAACGTCGAGCCCTTAATGCTGGGGAGATACTTCAGCCACAACGCACTCAACTCCTCCTTCGGAAAATCCGTCGGAAGATTTATTGTCTTAGACACGGCGTTGTCAACATGCTTCTGAACGACCTCCTGCATCTTGAAATGATCCTCCGGGTGCATGTTCGACGCATCTTCGATGTGATCCGGAAACGCTGTCGTGTGCCAATCCTCGACCACCACGGCGTCCTGACCCTCCTCAGTGTTGTAGCGACGCAGGTAGCGCGCCGACATGACGGGCTCGATCCCCGTAGTGACTCCGTGAACCATGCCGGTCGTTCCCGTTGGCGCGACCGTTAGCAGCGCTGCGTTACGCAATCCGTGCGTCCTGATCTTGCTACGGATACCGCGCTTCAGGGTCTTCGCGAACCCGCTATCGAGTAGTTGCGGGGAGTACGCGGGGAACGACCCCTTTTCTGCGGCTAGCGTGGTAGACTCGTCGTACGCTGTGTTCTTAACGAACTTGAAGAGGCTATCTACTTCGTTTACGCCGCGCGTGCTCGCGTACTTCAGCTTCTTCTTCAACAAGTACGTGTGCAATCCCATCACACCGAGCCCTAGCCTCCGTACTTCGCGGCTGTCCTCACTGATTTCGTTTAACGGGTAATCGTTTACCGTGAGCACGTTGTCAAGGAACCTGACCGCGATCCGAATGACCCGATCGAGCGCATCCCAGTCCGTGTCACCACTATCGTTAACGAACCTCGATAGCACGAGCGCGCCTAGGCAGCACGACCCGTACTCCTCGAGCCAGATCTCGCCGCACGGGTTAGTGCACACGAGCGGCTTATGGTACCAGATGTTACTCTGCTCGTTAGCCAGAGCACCGTTGAGTACACCCGGCTCACCGGAAGCCCACGCGTTGGCAACAATAGTTTCCCATAGTTCGGCCGCGTCCATGCCCTGCCCACCCGTTGGTGCTCCCCGGTGCATCGGCGCGATCTCGTTGCCCTTCTCCACGTCGCGTATAAGCTCAGACGCGCCGTACCCGGTCGGCAGGACGATGGACACGTTAGCGTTCGTCAGCTCCTCCCGGTTCAGCTTCACGTTAATGAACTCGTTTACGTCCGGATGATTAATGTTGAGCGCGAGCATGAGAGCCAGGCGTCGGCCGCCGCCACCGCGCAGCACGTCACCGACCCGATCTATCATCTGCATTAGGCTAACGGAACCCGTGGCATAGCCTCCTGTGCCCTTAATTTCTGAACCTCGTGGTCTAACTGGACTAGCGTTAATGCCAACTCCACCGCCAGTTCCGGATACGACGATGGTGTCGGATAGGGTCTTTCCCCATCCTTCACGACTATCCACGGCGGGTACCACAAAGCAGTTGAGTAGCTGAGCTTGGGGTCTCCCAGCCCCGTACCATATTCGCCCACCTGGCATGAACTGCCCTTCCACCAGTACTTCATTGAAGTTGTCACG
Source organism: uncultured Acidimicrobiaceae bacterium (assembly GCA_963973395.1). GTDB lineage: Bacteria > Actinomycetota > Acidimicrobiia > Acidimicrobiales > Ilumatobacteraceae > Ilumatobacter. The sequence continues at coordinate 9,841 of CAXBAZ010000005.1, read as the reverse complement.
CCAACGCGCAACCCGGTCATCAGGCTCGGCAGCAGCGACATGATTCGCCACTCGCTCGCACGCCTCACTCCATGTCTCGTCGGGTGTCCTCGCATATCTCCCTTCAAACGTTGTCTTACCCAGGCCCTCTGGCTCAAAGCTCATAGTCGATTACTCCATCCCGGGGACTCAACAACGAGCCGACCGTCAGTGTCCATTAGTCCGTACCCTTGCTGCCAACAAGGATGCGCTGTTGTGCGTTGCAGGTACTCCGTCTTGTCTCGATCAAACAGGCCGCCGATCTCAGCGACCGGGGTAACGCCATCCTTCGCGTAACCGATAGCAGCGTGGTGCGAGTGCGCCGTAATGATCGCCTGCTTGTACACGGCCTCGAGCTTGATTGCTGTTGACAGCGGCTGCTGGTTGTACGACCTCGGGTGGCACACGCGCCACACCCGGTCCGGCGCATTGACGATGATATGGTCTAGGTTGCTGAACTCGATCTTGCTGAGCACTTCCTCGCCCACGTCACCGAACGCGAGGCGCATCGCTTCCTTGAACTTAAGCTGGTACCCGAACGCCTTCTGGAGTCGAGCATCATGGTTCCCGTAACTGTAGACTATGCGGTCGAACCTCTCGGAGACCAGTCGCATCAGACGGCTGCTCTCCGGCAGCTCAATTGACAACGCGGCACTAGCCTGCTTACTATCGAACGCGCTGAGACCGTCCATGTGCAACCAGTCACCAGCGATAATGAGGTTACGTACCCCCAATTCCGTCGCGTGGTCGAGGAACTGCGCGACGTAATTGTAGTCGACGATCGGAACATGCCAGTCCGCAGTGATCGCCCAGCCGCCCGCGGTGTCGACCTCGATCGGCTTGTCCATGAACCCTTCGAGTACCTGCGGGGGGCGGCCGTCGAGTACGTCCGCGAGCGTGCTTCCCTTCAGCTTGCGAAGGTGCCTCCGGACAGTGGCCTCATCCACCCCGAGGGCGGCGGCGATGTCGACGTTCGTGTGGCCCTGTTGCTTCATATCGTAGTAGACCTGCGCCTGGTGCTTGAGCTGACTCATCGTCCTCCTCTGTTCATCAGGTACGTGAGCCGCTTGATGCCACTCTCGTACCGGTCTAGTGTCGTTTGCGTGGGTACGCCAGAGCGTTCCCTGATCTCGTCGAGGGTGAGGGCCGCCACTCCATGGAAGAGCAGGGCCTCGCGCTCGAGCCGAGGCAGGCGCGTGAAGTACGCCTCCACGTCGAGCAGGCGAGCCTGCAACAGCGGTCGGGTACGTTGCGCGCTGAACTCTTGGTACCCCTCAACGATGGCCTCGACCTCGTCAGGGGTGTAGTTAGCCGGTGGCCTCTTCATCGAGGTACCCGCGCGCTATCCGTGCGTCGACCTCCTCGATCACGTCGCCGACCACTTTCCCGTCCTGCTGCCGGGACTGCCGGGCATCGCGTCGTATCTCGTTCGTCATGTGCTTCTCAATAATCTTCATGCTGGGGACCACCCCCTTCTCGAGCGCTCTCCATGCGGCAATCAGGCCTACTTGTGTGAGGTCGCTCGCGTCGATCCCGCCCGAGAGGGGGCGCATGCCTGCGGCCACCCTCTCGATGCGGGGTCGTAGCTTCGTTAGCTCGTCCGCGACCTCAGTGCTACCAGGCGCTGCCATCATCAGCGGCAGCGGCGGTCGAGCTGGCCGGAACGCCAGCCACATCCTTCGGTGCCTTCGCGATGACCGCGATCTCGGCGACCGAGAGATTGTAGTACGTGACCGCGTCGCCCGACTGGTTCGTGGCGTCGTTGGTCTTGAGGTTGCCGTCGATGATGACGGCGTCACCCTTCTCGATATTGCCGAAGAGTAATGCGTGCTCACCCCAGAGGGTAGCCTTGATTCGGCGCTGCGTGGCAGCGCACCGGAAGCTAAACTCGTAGACCTCTTGCCCGAGGGACTCGATGGTCTTGCGCTCCGGATCGAACTGCACGATACCCGTCAGGGTGACCCATTTTCCATCACTCGCCATGCTACTTGTCCTCCTTGATTAACTCGATAACCACCGGGGTGCCCCGGGGGCCTTGGAATGCGTGGACAGGAACAGTGCCTGTCTCCCTCGCCAGGGCGCAGAGTTTATCGCGCTCCGCTCGCGGTAGTTTCCCATCCCGCTTGCACTGAACGAGAAACACGCTAGGATGTCCATGATCCCGACCGGGGAACAGAGCAATCAGGTCGGCCGCCCCCTTCGACTGGGCGGCGCGCATCACGTAGACAGCGCCCATATCTTTGATCAGGTAGTCCCGGGTCTTGTACTCGAACTCCCTTCCGCGCTTGTAGTTTCGGTTGCCTACCTTAGCCATTGTGGTTGCCTGAGTTACGCGGGCACACATTGTTCGTCTTCGGGTGGTTCACGCCAGACCCTTTCCGGCTCGTAATCGAGCGTAGGTACGTGCCGCAGCGCCCACTCCGGTTCGACGATCTCGACCAGCCAGCGCTTCTTTGATTTGTCCCAGCCCTGCAGCTCGTAGAACCGACCGAGCGAGCGGACTAAGCCGAACGTTACATCCTTGCGGAACTCGTACCCGCACCGCAGTAGATCCTTGTGCGATAGCCAGAACTGCGGAGGCGGCCCCAGCCGGAAGGGTTGAAGATCCATCGGGGGGTCAGGCTCGCTCGGGTACCCGCCGAGGTAGAGCATGGTAAGGGTACTAACCTTCAGACTCCAATCCGCGTGGGGGGAAATGTGGGGGTGGCTTTCCTGAGGGGTGTCACAGCCCACAACCGGGCAACCACCACCCTGCTTGACCATCGTGAACGGGTACCGAACAAGATGGTCGGGGCAGCGTCGCGACGCCATCACCAACCAGCCCCGTTCGTACTCGCATCCTTCCGCTTGCCCGGCACCAACATGGTCGGCTCACCGGGATTGCCGACTACCCCGTACCCCATATGCCCGAGGGAAGCGCCTCGTCGGGTCTTATCCTGAGCCAGCATGAGGTCGTCAACGCTGTCGCCAAACACTCTCCAAACCGCGTCGGCCATCTGCATAATCGAGGTCGACCCGCGGGGCGTGGCATTCATACCCTTCTGGGGCTTAGTCATATGGTGGAGCATAAGCGTCGGAACCTTGAGGGTGCGGCAAATCACGGACAGTGCGTTCGTCCAGAGTTGCATGATATCTTGGGAGCTGTTCTCGTTGCCCGTGTGTAGGGTGCTGAGTGAGTCCATGATGACCAGCCTCGGCTGCTCATGATCGACAAACTCTACGAAGTCGGAAGCCACTTCGGCATCATCGAGTCGCACCCCTTGGAAGTGAAGGAACCGAAGCTTATCCTTCCCAACGTCAGTCAGCCCAAGCTGCTCGAAACGGTTGCGGATCACGTCTTCGGGGTTCTCCTGGTCAACATAGACGACCGAGCCACCCCCGTTGAGGGGTAGCCCGAGGAACGTGTCCCACTCCTCGATGATTGCGACCGCCAGTCCCATTGAGAGCCAGGACTTACCGACCCCCGGCTCCCCAACGAGGAAGGCAAGGTCGGGCACGGCCATGTAGCCTTCCCAGAGCCAGTCGTAACTCGGGGCAGGCGCAGAGAAGTCGAGGGGCTTGAACCGTCCCGAGTACTTCCGACTGTTGGCGACGAGGAGGTCGAAGGCTTCGATCGTGTAGTCGTCCCAGAACTCAACGAGATCGTTGGGGCCGGAGGGAAGTCGAACTCGACTCGCGCGTCGTCCCAGTGTAGCTCTGATCTTGGCGAAGGTGGCGTCCGCGACACTCGTTTTCTCGTAGCCCGTATCCGTGTCCAGGCAGACATAAACAGATGGTACCTCCTCGAATAGGCTCGCGTGGTCTTCACGCCAGGCGTTCAGGCCAGGCAGACCAACGACATTGACCTTGCGCCCACCCCGCTGGACCAGCTCCTGCCACGTGCGCCACGTGTCGGTCTCACCCTCGCAAAGTAGGACGGGCAGACCGGAGATGATCCCGCCGGGCGGGGTGTACAGGGGCTGCGTGCCCGCAGCCATCAGGGGCTCCCAGATGAACTGCTTCTTGCCGTCCTCGTCGGGCGGCTTGCGGACCTTGACGCTATCGGTGCCCGCGTACGGAATGTGCAGGCGGTCACCCTTCTGCGTCACACCCCAGGACGCGAGCGTATCGGAGTCTATGCCCCGCTGCGTCACCACGAAGTCATGCTGCGTCAGACCCATTATCCTCCTCGTATGGTCCTCCTCGTAAGGTTGTCCGATTCAGTCTCACAGTACCCACTCCTCCGGCCTGATTGACGGTCGGCGCGCCCATAGCGCTTGACCTTTCGCACGCACCCCGACCATCTCGACCATCTTCGGCCAGGAGGTCGTCCCCCCCGGGAAGAAGATGGCACGATCGTCGATGTACGCGACGGCGCCCGGCTTACCGGCGGCCATCCATATCTGCACGAACCTAAGGCCCGCGTCATCAAACAACGCACGCATCTCCGTGTACGTATCGAGTACGTCCTGCGGCGTCCGTCGCTCCCCGGTGTGCGGGTCGTAGCGGCTCAGCCGGGCCGAGTCGACAACAAGGTGGTAGCCCTGTTCACTCAGCGTATGGAGTGCGTCGACCGCGCCGGGCAACCACGACCCCATCCCCGGCCACTCTACGGACACGCACGTACCGTCGAAGTCAACGACCACCGTGTGGACGTTGCTCACGGCGCGCGACCCGTGCCCTTGCTCTCCTCGAACAGGACCAGCCCGATGATGGCGTAGACCGAGAGGTCCATGAGGCTATCGGCCACGCCCTCGTGGCTAAGCTCGACACCCTGCGCCGCATTCTGCAGCCGCCTCATCTTATCGTTCGCACGAATCATGCACCCGACCCAACCCTCAACACCGAAGTCCTCGCTCGCACGCACGTTGGCGAACGGGTCGGACACCGATGCGTAATCATTCTGCTTACTATCGTGTAGCCGCCCCATCTCCGCAAGCTTCGCGTGGAAGCGAGGATCACCTACCAACTTTGGTGGGGGCGTGCTGACGGAGTCAGCCAACTCCTTCACCCCCGTCTTCTAGTTCGGCAGGATCCTCAACAAACCCTCGCGGGTGGGTATCTACCTCTTGGTCGTCAGGAGTGTGCCCCGCATCGGGGACGACAGCGTCGACCTGCGCGCGCAGCGCGGCCAGCTTCTCAGCAACCTCGGGACTATCGAGAGACTCGTCGACCTCGTCGACATCGTCGACGAACGTGTCCTCGTCCTGAGCGAACTCTGCCATCCACTCCTCCTCGGTCATGCGTGACACCGTGAGAATCAACTGACCACTGTCGTCAGTCGGATCCTCACCCTCGACGGCGCGCTCGACCCTAACCGGCGTCGCGTTACCGTTGGTACACACGACCGTCCACTCCTGCACGGGCTCGGGACGCTCGTCGATGCCCTCGACCGTAGCCAGCACCACGTTGCCGAGGAACTGGTCGTCCTGCTGCTGCCGCAACGAGGCTTGCTCGAGCAGGCTCTGCAGGTTCTTGATGTGGAACTCCTGCAACTCCACCACCTGCTGCTGGATCGGGGTCATCTCGGACACCGCCTGCTGCATGATCGACTGAATCTCCTCGTCACTCTTATCCGACAAATCCACTCGAGGCGACGCCGCTGGCGTTCGGGGGATGCCTCTCTTGCGGGCGGCCTTGCGCCGCGCGCGCGCTTTACTCTGACTCATGCTGCTACCTCCAGGGGCCGCTTCTCGGCCCAATTAGTGTCCGACCATTCAATGTCGACCACGATTGGCACAACCTCATTGATACGTTCATCAGTCATGCTCGGCCGAATGACCGAGCTTTCCAGCCCCCGCCTCTCCTCGGGCGGGCCGTCGAAGATCAGCTCATCATGCACCGTCGCGACCAGCTTCGTCGCGAACTCGCCCTCAGCGAGCGCCACATGAGCAGACACCAGCGCCTGCTTCATGAGATCAGCGGCACTGCCCTGGACTAGATGGTTGATCGCAGCATGATCCGAGTGCGGATGCAGTCGGCGACCCCACGGCGTCTTGATGTACCCGCGCTTACGATACGTTGCCAGGATACCCGAGAGCAGCTCGGGCACAGCGGGCCAGGCGTCGTAGAACTCCGCGCGGATCCTTTTCGCCTCCGAGACCGGAACCCCCAGTGAGCTTGCCAATTTTCTCGTCCCAGCGCCGTATAGCAGACTTAGGAATACGGTCTTGCACGTCTGTCTTTCCTCCTTCGTGATGTTCTCAATAGGCCTGTGGTACACGCCGACCGCGGTCGCCATGTACGCGTCCCCCGCGTCGCGGATGAATTCCGCCAGCTCGGGGTTCCCTTGCTTCGCCATGAAGTACGCGGTGAGCCTCGGCTCAATCTGCGACCAGTCGGCGAACGTGAACACGTTACCCTCGCTCGGGATGAAGAGGCGCTTCACAGTCTTGTCAGTGCGGGGCATATTTTGTACGTTAATCTAAACCACCCTTGTCTCTTTCTCCGGTACCACTCTCGTGGTACGCCGCAGAACCAACAGCGCAGAGGTCATAGAGGACTGCCATTCTCACGACGAGGCCACTACGGACCTGACGCTGGATGAGCGACTCGGCTGCGTCAGCTACGTCGGGCGTGATCTCCACGCCCCGGTTCATCGGGCCTGGGTGCATAACACGCTGGCCCTGGGTCAGACGCTCAGCACTCACACCCCATCTAGCGGCGTACTCGCGCAACGACGGCACGAAATTGGCGCCAGCTTCCATGCGCTCACGCTGCATTCTGAGCACATAGACTACGTCAGCGTCACGGATCGCATCGATGTCGTGCGACACCTCGCAACCGAGAGCTTCGATGCCCCTCGGGATGAGCGGCGGCGGACCAACAAGCGTCACGTGCGCTCCCATGAGCACCAGCGCCTGAATGTTCGATCGCGCAACGCGCGAGTGCAGTACGTCACCAACGATTGCGACATGAATACCCTTGACTCTACCAAACTCCTCGTCGATCGTGAAGAGGTCGAGAAGCGCCTGGGTCGGATGCTGGCGCTTACCATCCCCAGCATTAACGACGTGCGCGTCGACATATCTCGCAACGACGTCGGGTGCCCCGATGCTCGGGTGACGGATCACAACGATGTCGGGGTCGTACGCGCCCAGAGTCAGCGCAGTGTCTTTGAGCGACTCGCCCTTGTCAGCGGATGACCCCGATGCCCGTATGGACATGACGTCGGCGGAAAGCCTCTTCGCGGCCAGCTCGAAACTCGTCGACGTTCTTGTCGAAGGCTCGTGGAACATGCTGACCACCGTGCGCCCACGCAGCGTTGGCAACTTTTTCACGTCACGGTCGAGAGATGCCGCGAAGGTGCGCGCGAGACCGAGGAGTCGCTCGATGTCGGGTCGTCCCAGATCGGCTATCGAGATCAGATGTCGCCTCCGCACACCGCGGTCCATCAGTCGTCCCCCCGCTCGGCCCCGCTGGACGTGCGCCCCGTGATAGCACCATTCTGTCGGATATTAACATGGAACACGTCCTCCATGCCGACCTCGTCGCGGAGACCCACGAGGTACGTGGTGTAAATCTTCTTGACATGCCGGTACTCGAGGATCGCGCGGGCCAACACCCCGGCCTCACTGTTACGTTCCGCGATCGGCGCGAGCGCCTCCTTGTTCGTCTCGGTCACGGTAGTCACACCGCAACGCTTGAAACCCTCAAGCAACTGCTGCCAACTCGCAGGGTTCAAGCTGTCATCCTTGGCAGCCTCCCGCACGTTGGCCTCAGCCTTCACAAGCTTGACCGACCAGTCCTTGATCGCCTCGTCGAGGGCGGGCTTGTCCACGCGCATGCCATTCCGGTACATGGTCGCGAGCACATCCATCAGGCGCATCTCGCGACGGTACAGTCCGAACAGGTCGTTGTCCCCCACGATGTGCGGCCACAAGCGCTCGTGGATCCGGAGCGTGAACTCCGCGTCCTTGATCGCGTACGGCATGAGAATCTCCCGGTCAAGAACATGGTAGCCCTCATCCTTCTTGACGCCGAGCTGTCGGCGGTGCGCCGCCAGAACCTCGGCCTCATCAGTGCTCTCGCCGAGAAGCTGGGCGGCCACGTACTTCAGGCCCTTACGCTTGTTCTCGTTCAACAGGTGACAGATCGTCTCGGTGTCCTCCCACTTATCGACCGGGATGTCATCCCAGGACGTGACGCCCATACGATTAACCATTTGCAGGTCGAAGCGGAGGTTGTGCCCGATCACGGCGCCCGCACCCCGCAGGATGTCGCCCGCGATCTGCGCGTTCCCGCAGAAGGGCGTGTCGACCTCAAGGTAGTGGGACGCCAACGACCCATCGGGGCGCCGCCAGGCAACCGTCACGCAGAACAACTGGTCGTGCCAACTGAACCCGGAGGTCTCCGTGTCAAACGCTACCGGACCACCCAACCCGGTAACCGCCCAATCACGGAGACATTCCGCGCCCAACGCCTCCCAATCAGGTGTCGACACGGTCGAGCACACGCTGGAGCGCCGCCCGGTCGTTCAGATCACGCGTGCGGATCCCTGATCGATCGGAGACCTCGTACCTCGATGTCGGTTCGCGACCGAGGCTAGCCGTGACCATCTCGGTAAGCTCCTCCTTGAGCTGCGCCAGTGACGGCAGCTCGCGCGCACGGTGCTCGATGTCCTCCCGACCGCCGTCCCCATACAGGGACAACCCGAACTGGTCGCCGAGGTTGACCGCGCAACGCTTCAGTGCGTCCGTCTCGGCCTCCTTCGCCGCCAACTCGTGCGTGTCGAGCGCGGCAGTCACCGTGTACATCGTGCTGTTACCGTACCCCACATCCTGTATGACGTGGTCGCCGGTCGGGGTGTGAATCCGCAAACTCATGATACACGTGTACGCCGTAGCAGACCCGGTCTTCTCACTCTTAGCGACATCGACCGTGCCTCGCCAGTTCATCTCCTCAATCTTAGTACTCCAACCGTCGCGGCCGAAGATCCGATTCAGTGTGTCCCGAACGTAGTGACCCTCGATATAGCTCATACGCTGACGGGTCCTCACATTGTCCGGGTGCAGTGGTTCAGCGAGCAGGCGAAGCTGCTCGTCGGTGAAATCTGCCATCGTACTCCTTCGTTAGAGGGTCTCACTCGGTTCGATCGTCGGGGCCTCGCTCTCGAATCCCTTGCGGGGAGTGTATCCCCCGCCCGGGTCGTAGTGTCCAATCTTTCTCATCCCGTCCTGAAACTTACAGCCGCAGAGCTTGCCGGGATAGTCGCAGAACAGGCTCGACCAGTGCGGCTTGGACTTCAAATCCCAGACGCCCTGCGCTCGATTGCGATGGAGAACCTGATCCCGATCCGCAACCGGGGCCAGCTCGTCGGTATGGAAGATGCTGTAGTCGACCGCCTCAGCGTCCGGACCCCAGTCATCCTCGCCGTGTACTTGCCCCGCCATCGCCAGGGCCTCCGTAGGGAGCGACGCCTTGTACCTGTCGGCAGCCTCCCGTCGAGAGCGCATCGTCGCGCCGAGGTCATCCTTCGCCAACGGCGTGAAGTAGAGCGTGGTAGGCAGCGGATTGTCCGACGTGTTCGTGATCGGCCAGTACAGGATCGCGGCCTCAGGCATCATCGGCAACCCCATCTGCTCGCAAGCATGAAAGTAACTGCTGACCTGATGCACGTGCTCCTTCTTGATGCCGTCCTTAGCGATCCACGGCATCGACTCACCCTTCGTGGTCTTAACGTCCATCAGGTGGTAACGCTTGTACTCGGGATCGAAGATCAGGTGGTCGGCAGTGCCGCCCCAGCCGGGGGGCATCCACGGCGTGACATTGATCTCAGACATCGAAATGACCTGCTCCAACTTGAAGCGACGCTCAAGCCACTCATGCAAGAGCGTGCCGACCA
>CAXBAZ010000004.1:0-21255 GCA_963973395.1 uncultured Acidimicrobiaceae bacterium | reverse complement strand
GCCGTCGTTCGGCATCGTCTCCGAGGTGCTTCCGGTGTTCTCGAAGAAGCCGCTGTTTGGCTACCCGCTCGTCGTCTTCTCCGGCGCTGCAATCGGGTTCATGGGATGGGGCGTGTGGGCTCACCACATGTTCGCCTCCGGCCTCGGGCCGATCTCGGTTGCCGTCTTCTCCGTCTCGACCATGGCCATCGCGATCCCAACCGGTGTCAAGATTGTCAACTGGACGATGACCCTCTGGGGCGGCAAACTTCGATTCACGACAGCAATGTTGTTCGCGATCGGGCTGATCGTGCAGTTCACGATTGGCGGGCTCTCAGGCGTCACACACGCCGTTGCGCCGTCTGATTCTCAGCAGACCGACACCTACTACGTCGTCGCCCACTTCCACTACGTGCTCTTCGGTGGTGCTGTGTTGGGGCTCTTCGCCGGGTTCTACTACTGGTGGCCAAAAGTCTTCGGCAAGATGCTGTCGGAACGGATCGGTCGTTGGAACTTCGGTGTGATGGTGATCGGGCTCAACCTCACGTTCGGACCCATGCACGTGATCGGACTCCAAGGTCAGCCACGTCGAATGTACGTGTGGACCGAAGCGCGAGCCGGCGAGGGAATCTTCAATCTCGGCTTCTGGAATCTTGTTGCGTCATTGGGTTCGCTGGTGCTGGCCATCGGTGTGTTCCTCTTCGTTGTGAACATCGTCGTGTCGCATCGCAAACACGGGCCTGCTCCGCTGGATCCGTGGGATGCGCGCTCGCTGGAGTGGCTCACGACCAACCCTCCGAAGGAACACAACTTCGACGTGATCCCGACCGTGAGCAATCTCGACGAGTTCTTCCACCGCAAGTACGAAGATCGCGGCGTGGACGGGCACCACGACTTCCAACAGATCGCCACGGCGGAGGAGATCATCGCCCAGCAGGAAGCCGATGCCGACGCGCACATCCATCTTCCGTCGCCGTCGTATTGGCCAATCGTGACGGCGTTCGCGCTGCCAATCATCGCCTACGGGGTGATCTTCAACCTGATCCTCGCCGCAGTCGGTGCCCTGATCCTGCTGATCGCCGTTTTCGGTTGGAGTCTCGAACCACACACCGAACCCGACGACGACTCCGACTCCGGGTTCGACACCGACGGAGTTGGACTCGACGTCACTGTGTGAGTGGTGAGGCCGGGAGGAACGGCTGCGCTCCGGAGCATCAAATCGCAAATCTGTGAGTGCGCGTGACTTGACCCGTCGCGGCCCCGGTAGTCGCCACCGTCATTCGTGGGTTACGTCGATGTCCGACGGTGGGGGTTCTCAGTATTCGTAGAGTGCGAGTGTCCCGTTCGTCGCGATCGATTGAACCGCTTGGGATTCCCAGGTCGCTTCGTTCCCACCCATGCCGGGCGAGTCACTGGGCATACCCGTGACAGCGAGTCCGATCAGGTCTGGCCGGTCGGTCAGGAGCCGATCGATCGCGCCGACTGGAACGTGACCCTCGAGCGCATAGCCCTCGATGAGTGCGGTGTGGCACCCGGCCGCTTCGTTCGGGATGCCGAGCGTCGCGCGACGTGTCGCACGGTCAGGATCGTCCCTCATGTCAGCATCGAATCCATGGTCTGCCAGGTACCCGACCCAGCTGGCGCAACATCCTCAACCGGGATCTCGCCACACTTCGACGCGCACGCCGGCTGACGCTGACTGGCCCGCATTCTCCTCAGTGCCGTTGTTCTTCCTGGTCGATTCGCCTCCCAATCCCTCGGTGCCGCACGCAGTGAGTGCAGCGGCGATCGGCGCCGCGACCAGCGCTCGCAGGATCGCGCGACGGCTCAATCTGGCGTCGGGGCTCATCTCATCGACCGGCATTCATGCTCTCTTCCAACGAATCTTGACAACAGCTTGTCTCAGGTCGGCTCCGAGCACAACGCGCCCCGCTAGGTCGAAGGCATGATGTTCGGACATGAACGAGGACGGACGGTGCGACGTACCCTTCGTGGGATCCCCGAACGACATCGCCGTGGCAGGCCGCTCGAACCCTGCAAGTCTGGTGTCGATCAACAGGTCCGTAGCGAGCTCAATCAGTTCATCCTTTCTCGACGACTGCGGGAACCGACCGGGACGGTCAGGTCATTGGTGTTCGTGGAGTGCATCGCCGCGCGAACGATTCTGTCGGCTCAGCTCGATCAGGAGGCCGAGCCCGACGAGGCACGCGTGGCAAACGCTCACCTCGGGCGATGCGCTGACTGCTCCAGATGGTGGACGTCGATCGGATCTGTGACACGCGCGCTCCGGGTTCGACCGGCGGAACAGATTCCCGACATCGCGACACAGGCCCTCGCCCGAAGCAGGCATCGCCCTCGGACCTCGTTCCGATTGATCCGGCTTGGTCTGGCGCTGCTCGCGTCAGTCGAGTTGGTCTTTGCGATCTCTGGAGTCGTTGCGGGTCGTTCAGCGTCGCCGATTCATGACACACAGCACATTGGCGCGTTCGGGGCTGCCGTTGCGGGCGCATTGCTCTTCGTGGCATGGAGGCCGGGTCGCGCTGGCGGTTTGATGCCGCTCGTGTTCGCGCTCGGGTTCGCGATCCCGACGTTCGCAACCGTCGACGTGATCAATTCGAACTTGACCATTGGAGGCGGAGTTCATCATCTCGTACAGATGTGCGGGCTCTCAATGGTCTGGTTTCTCTCCGGTCGCCGACTGGCTGGACCTGGCAAGAGAACGCGTCGACCTACGATCCACTTCTCCGCGGGCGTCGGCATCGCTCGCCTGCGGACGCATCGATGAAATACCGGATTGACGACCTCGCCGCTCGCCTCATCGTGGTGCTCGTTGTCGTGGTGGCTCTCACGATCGACGCGCCGCTTGCAGCGGCTGGACCCCGACAGAACGCCTACCGATCCGCTGACAACAATGGCGTCAGTTCGGGCTCGGGATCGGTGGCGTTCTTCGTCAGCATGGCGGCGGTCATGGTGATCGGTGGAATCGTCGTGTGGACATCTCGACGAGCCAGAAAGCAGTGAACGAGCGGTGCGCTCGGTTGAGCTGCTACTGCGCGGGCGGGTCCGGAACGGCCGGCGGCGATTTGTCGCTGTCACCTAGCGATCTCAACGGAAGGTACATGTGAGATGACCGGCACTGTTCAACTCGATCTGCCAGTCCTGCTGCCACATGCCCCAAGCGAGCACGATCCGTGTGTCGATCGGCTGATCTCGACGCTGTCGAACAGCGCCGGGGTCGACGACGTTCATGTCATCGCAGCGGGCACAGACGATCCGAGTCGCGTCTGTTTGCACTTCGATCCCGACAAGACGAGCGTGGCCAGAATCCGCAGCCTCGCACGGGCGTCTGGGGCAGAGATCACCGATCAGTTTGGGCACGTGCTCTGGTCTGTCTCAGGCGTGACCCATATTCGCAAGGCTCGATCGGTCGCAGAGTCCCTGAGACGTGTTGACGGCATCGCCGAGGCAGAGGTGACGCCGGGTATCGTCCGCGTCGAATTTGACCGACGAGTGGTCACCGAAGCCGACGTGCGCGACACGTTGTTGCGCCACGGCGTGAGTGCCACGCCAATGACATCCCCTTCATCGGGCGGTGGCGCGGGTGACGCACCGTTCGTGGACAGCGCCGATGCGGCCGCCGAAACCGTCGACGACGGTCGTGACCAAGATCGCGACCACGAGGCTCATCACCACGGCGGACCATTCGGCGAACGGAGCGAGTTGTACTTCGCGATTGCGTCGGCGGTCTTGTGGACGGTTGGTTTCATCACCGAGGTCACCGGTGCGTTGGGTGAACAGGCCCTGACCGGCACGTTCATCGCGTCGGGCTTGTTCGGCGGGTACTTCACGTTGCGTGAGGCCATCGACGGGATTCGCAACAAGCGGTTCGAGATCGACTTCCTGATGCTGGTCGCCGCAGCAGGCGCGTTCATTCTCGGCAAGTGGGAGGAGGGTGCGCTTCTCCTGGCACTGTTCAGCCTCGGTCACGCTCTCGAGGGGTACGCAATGGGTCGTGCCAGACGCGCCATCGAAGCCCTCGGGAAACTCGCTCCGGCGACCGCCATCGTCCGACGGGACGGTTCCGACTCGGAAGTACCGGTTGAGCAACTCGAGGTGGGCGATCTTGTGGTGGTCAAACCGAACGAACGGATCGCCGCAGATGGCTTCGTGGTCGCCGGAACGAGCAGCGTCGATCAGGCTCCGCTGACGGGCGAGAGCATCCCGGTCGACAAGTCTGCAGTGGACGACCCGGAGGCCGCGGCGCAAGATGCTGCGGGCGTGTCCGAGGAATCGAGGGTGTTCGCAGGGACGCTCAACGGCAGCGGACAGATCGACATATACGTGACCCGCCTCGCCAAAGACACGACATTGTCGAAGTTGGCGACCATGGTCCGCGAAGCCGAGACGCAGGCATCGCCGACACAGCAGTTCACGAACCGGTTCGAACGCCTCTTCGTTCCAACCGTGTTGATCCTGGTCATCGTCGTGATGGTCATCGGTCCGGCGTTCGGTTCCTCGTGGGCGAGCTCGTTCTATCGCGCCATGGCGGTACTGGTGGCCGCCAGTCCGTGCGCGTTGGCGATCGCGACGCCCAGCGCTGTGCTCGCAGCGGTCGCGCGGGCCGGACAAGTTGGAGTTCTTGTCAAAGGTGGCGGCCCGTTGGAGAACCTCGGGACGCTACGGGCCGTCGCGTTCGACAAGACGGGCACTCTGACCGAGGGCGAACCGCGGTTGACCGACGTCATCGCGGCAACAGCCGTCGACGAGAGTGAACTCCTCGACGTTGCCGTCGGCGTCGAAGATCGAAGCGACCACCCCCTCGCCGCCGCAGTCGTGCGTGACGGCACCGCTCGATACGAACGGAAGAGGACAACGACGGTGAGTGGGGTTGAATCGATCACGGGTCGTGGGGTCAAGGCGACCGTTGACGGCGACCACGTGTTGATCGGCAATATCGCCCTGTTCGACGAGAACGGCGGGCTCGCCGACGCCGAACAGTTGCTCGAGAATGGGCGCACAATCATGATCGTGAAGCGTTCCGACCGCTTCCTCGGAACTCTCGGGTTGATGGACACACCACGCGCCTCGGCTCAAGCAATGATCAGCGACCTTCGCGAGCTCGGGATCGAGCGTGCGATCATGATCTCGGGCGACAACCAGCTCGTTGCCGACTCGATCGCAAAGCACGTCGGCCTCACCGACGCATGGGGTGACCTGATGCCCGACGACAAGGTCGACGCGATCATGCGCCTCCGATCCGAAGAGGGCAAGGTCGCCATGGTCGGCGACGGCGTCAACGATGCCCCGGCCATGGCCAACGCGACCGTCGGAATCGCAATGGGTGCTGCAGGATCCGATGTAGCACTCGAAACCGCCGATGTGGCGCTGATGGGTGACGACCTGGCCAAACTCCCCGTCGTGATCGGATTGAGCCGCGCAGCAAGCCGCATCATCAAACAGAACCTCTATGCGAGCCTCGGAATGGTCGCATTCTTGATTCCAGCCACACTCGCCGGGTTCGTGGGAATCGGACCTGCTGTGGTGTTCCACGAAGGGTCGACCCTACTCGTCGTCGGAAACGCCCTGCGACTGCTCGCCTATCGCTTCGACGGCGCCGACCAGAACGGCGACACGAGTCGACCCGCAGTCCGGGTCGACTACCACGCCTGACACGCCCAGTCATCAACCGTGCGCTCCCCGCCGCGTCGACCGAATCGGCACGGTCTCGTGCACGGTGGCATCCCGGGCCCGCAGGTGACCGCCCAGCGGGCCGGGCTCTGTTGCCTCCGGTCACACGAACCTGAGATGATTCGAAACCGTCGCACAGCGGCCCTTGCTCGATCGCAGAATACGCAGGTCAGCCAGGGCGCGCGACTGCGGTGACTTTGTCCCAACTGACGTTCGCGACCTTGACGGTTGTTCCCGAGTTCGGAGCGTGCACGAGCTGACCGCCCCCGAGGTAGATGCCA
Organism: uncultured Acidimicrobiaceae bacterium; assembly: GCA_963973395.1. Lineage (GTDB taxonomy): Bacteria > Actinomycetota > Acidimicrobiia > Acidimicrobiales > Ilumatobacteraceae > Ilumatobacter. Next base: position 15,307 of record CAXBAZ010000004.1, on the reverse strand, counting down.
ACATGGCTGATCGGCGAATAATAGAACAGCAGGTCGCCGGGCTGCGCCGAGGCAATTGGAACGTTGGGCACCGACGCTTGCTGTGCACGGGAGTTTCTGGGGAGATAGACACCGGCTTGTCCCCACGCATAGTGGGTCAGGCCGGAGCAATCGAACGAGACACCGGGGAGTGACGTCGCATACTTGTAGGGCACCCCGAGTTGATCCAAGGCCGCTTGTATCGCTACGCCGGCCAGGCCGGAGACCGGTGGGTCCGCTGGCCGCGCGTCTGCTTGGTTGTCATTGTCGCTCGCATCGTCGGCGCCGCCGGAGGGCTCAGCATCAGAGTTCTCCGCGGGTCCGGTGGTGCTAGTTTCGCCGTCACCATTACCGCCTTCACCAAGGTCCTGCTGTTCGCCGGCCGATCCATTGTTCTCGGAGGTCGTTGCCGCGGGTGCCGGTTCGGCGCTGGTTGCGTTGGACCCACTTCCGGTGCGTCCGTCATCGCTGGAGCTGGTCGGCGGCGTCGCTGCGGTTGTCGACGCAGTTGTCGATGCTTGCAGCTGCGCGAACGCGGCTGCTGCGCGACGCTCCTCCTCGGCCTCGATCAAGTCTCCAAGCTTCGCCTCCGCGTCAGATCGGGCGGCCTCGTACTCGGCTGTTCGCGCCACCGCGTCGTCTTGCGCCCGCGAGATGGCCAAGGCCAGGGTCTCGGCCTCGGCCTGCTTCGCGTCGAGTACGTCCTTGGCGTCGGAGAGATCGGCCACGGACTGTTCCAAATCGTCGGTGGTCGCCGTGCCCGTGCTGAGGGCTACCCGAGCGTATTGATCACGTCGGAGGGCGTCGCTCTGGGCCGTCGTACCCGAGAAGAGTGGTCCGAGCACGTCGACACCGGAACCCGTGAAGGAACGAATCGCGACGTCGGCAAGGTCGTCACGTAGTTCGTCGAGGTTTCGTTGCTGCGCAGCGACCTCAGCTTCTGCCTCGATGATCTCGCCGTCGAGGCGGCGCATGTCGTCGACGGCTACGGCGTAGTCCTCCGCGAGGACGTCCGCCTCACGCTGCAGCCGGTCGAGTTCGTCCACGATCCGCTCGACCTCAGCGCGTTGATCATCGACAGAGGTGGCACCCACTGAAGCCGGCGGCGACAACGATCCCGCTGTCACCATGACGGCGAGCAGGCCTCGACGAAGCGATCTCATATGTTCGCCACCCTACCGAACATTGCGATCATGTTGCTATCGCGTAACGAAAACATGTCGATAGAGGTCGGCAACGAAACGCCCAGAGAACTCAAGGTTTCCGCTCTGGCTTGGTGGGTTGCTGGTCGGCGCGGGCGACGTCTTGGTCGGCGGTGCGTTCGGCGGTCGCCCAACGGACCCAGATGACCGCCATCGTGACCCAGATGACGGGAAGGGCGCCGACCTTCATGATCGCGCCGGCGAGTTGCTGGTCGTCGAGAGGGTCGAGGCCGACGCGTGGGGCGATCTCATAGCTTCGGTAGAGCGGATTGTTGGCAAACGTCAGGAAGCCGGCTGGGATCAGCGACGAGACGCCGGCGGCGGCGAACAGGAAGGCGCAACGGAGTGGCGGGGACGCGACTCGATGTTCGGGGAGCGGACCGACGACGGGGTACCAGACGATAAGACCGCCGAGAATCCAGATGACGTCGAGGACGAACGATCCGATTTGGCTGACTCGAAGATTGTCGACCGTCCACGGCGCATGAGTAGCAATCAGGATCGCATTGGCGATGACCGCGGCGCGGAGCGGCTTCGAGGCCCACGCGACGAGTTGGTAAGACTTGGTACGGGCGAGGAGTCGCCGAACCCACCATTCTGGCGCGGCTAGCAGCAGCAGGGGTGCGGCCATGAACGTATACAGCATGTACTGGGTCATGTGGAGTGACGCGAGGTAGCCAGCACCAAGTGTGCCGACCGGCCAATCCGAGGCGAGCCAGAACCCGAAGAGTCCGAACCAGAACGCGACCCGTTGACGCGAGGTCACCCCAACCGAATCGGTATGGCGCCGGCGACGCCGCAGCGTGCGGGCGCGAACAACGACGAGTATTGCGAGAATTATCCACACACCGAGGTACGGCCGCGGGCTCCATGACCAGGGCTCGTAGAGCTGGGAACACCACCACCTCATGGGCACCGACCTCCGAGTCGTCGCACGGTGCTGCTGGGTCCTTCGTGGGTGTCGATCAACGGTTCTCCTCGGCAAGATCGACGAGGTCGACGACCGTGGCCTCGACCTCGACGGACTCATGGTCGGCGAATGACAAGGTGATCGTCACCTTGTCGCCGGACAGCAGATCACGTTCGAGGTCCTCGAGCATCACATGATCGCCGAAGGGCTCGAATCGCACGACGACACCGGCGGGCAGGTCCACCGCCTCGACCGGGGTCATGATGCCGCCGCCGTCGACCTCACGCATCTCGTGGAGTGAGGTGCGTGCCGAAAGGACGGTGGCGGCGCCGGTCAGCCGCTCGTCGCCACCCGCCCGGATGTCGAAATACGCTGCCGCGTCGGCACCGGCCGGGGTTGCGCCAATGCGGGCACGTTCGACCGTCAAAGCACTGGGAGCGTTGGCGGTCTGCGCGCAGCCTGCCAACACCATGCTGGCAGCGACGAACGCGAACGTGCGAGCCGGCTTCATGTGTCGACCAGTTTCGAAAGATCCGCAACCCAGTCCGACTGGCGGACGCCGAACGGGTACACGCTGCGAGCGATTCCGTCGGTGTCGAACACGAGCACCTGTGTGGCGTGGCCGACGAGGTAGTCACCGTCCGGATCGGCGGGCTCGGCCACGGCGACGGGCACTCCGGCCGCGACCTGTGCTTCGCGTAGCTCGGCCTGCGAGCCGGTGAGTCCGACGAAGTCAGGGTCGAACCGGTCGAGGAACTCGCGGAGGTCGTCGGGTCCGTCGCGCTCGGGGTCGGTGGTGACGAACACGACGTTGAGTTGTGCGCGCACGTCGGGCTCGAGCTGGTCGAACGTCGCACCGAGCACTGCCATGTGGATCGGGCACGCATCCGGACAGTTGAGATACCCGAAGTACAGCAGTGTCACCTGGCCCGCAGTCTGATCGCGCAGGTCATACGGCCGACCGTCGGTGTCGGTCAGCACGACCTCCGGCATCTCGATCGGCGTCGCGAGTTTTACCCATGCCGATGATGATTGCGACGACGCGCGGGTGAAACCGACGAGCAGCCCGACGCCGAGCACGAGGAATGCAACGACCGCAATCGCGATCACCTGCCGCCGAGGCGACCTCACGTCGGCAGGACCCACCGTTTCCACGACGGGCGTCTGCGAAACAACATCTGTGTGCGTCTCGGATTCGGTCATCCGAGAGTCTCCAAATAGGCGACGATGTCGTTCAACTCGTCGTCGGTCAGTTGATCGGCGCCAAATGCCGGCATACGACGCCAGTCACCGATTCGGCGTTGCAGATCCGGCTCGCGCACCGACGTCACGACATATTCGGCGTCGAACCTCACCGTGTCGCCGTCGGACAGTTCGACATCGTCGGCCCACGACCCGACCCACGACGGTCCGATCGCTGCGTCGTGGTTGGCGTCGCCATGACACGCGGCGCAGCCCAAAACGCGTGCCAGCGTCGCTCCCCGTGCGGCACCACCCTGCAGGTCGGACGCTGCAGACCCGCCACAGCCGGCCAGGACCACAGTTGCGCCCAGCGCCCACAAGACGACCAGCGTGGGGCCGACCCAGCCAGAGACTGTCATCGGGTCGAGCACGGCACGGGCGCCGCCGCGGCGATCGATCTCACTGGTCGGTTTGTCACGAATTGCTGCTCCTCGATCGGGGCCGCCGGTCGGCCCGTCCAATACAGGTGGCCGGACCACGGGCCGAAGTTCCCGCCAGCGGCTCGACATGGGCGCCGCGACGCCACGAGTCCGGTCGACCCGGCAACTGCGATGGCCGAAGACGGACCTCGCAAGCTGCGCCCGACGAGCTGCTGCCCGATTTCCGTCATCATTCTGTAACGTACCTGCTCGTGCCCCGACCCCGACACTTCTGGCGGATTGCCGCGCTCGTCGCGATCGCCGGTGTGTCGGCGACCGCCGGGGTAGCCCACGCTGATCACGACGGACCGGCCGCTCAGGAAGCCGCCCGCGAGATTCAGGAGGCCCGCGATCGTGCAGATGCTGCAGCGCAGGCCCTGTTCGATGCTGAGTTGCGCCTGGACATACTCCACACCGAGATCACCGATGCGACAAAGCGGGTAACCGCACTCGAAGCCGAAGTCGTAGCCATGCGAAGTAGTCTGAGCGAGATGGCGGTCCGTCGCTACACCGCTGGCGGAGTGTCGGCGAACCCGTTGCTCGGATCGGTCAGCGATGCGACCACCGACGCGGCGGCGACCGTCCTGGCGAGCGTCGCCACTGGCGGGATGATCGTCGACGTCGACGACTTCGAACAGCGCATCGACGATCTCGATGCCGCCCGCGCCGAACTCGAACAGCGTCGCGCCGAAGAAGTCGCCGCTCAGGACGACTTCGAACGGCTTCGATCCGACGCAGAAGCCGAGATCGTGCGGCTCCAAGAGGTCGAGGCAGACCGCGTCCGCGACGCCGAGGTCCAACACGCGCTCGCACGGGAGCGAGCCGAACGCGAAGCCCGAGAACAAGCCGAACGCGTCGCACAGCAACAGGCTGAACGCGAAGCCCGAGAACAAGCCGAACGCGACGCACAGCAACAGGCTGAACGCGAAGCCCGAGAACAAACGGAACGCGACGCACAGCAACAGGCTGAACGCGAGACGAGCAACGGTGGAGGCACCGCCCCTGCGGCCGACTCGTCCGGATCGACGTCGCCACCCCAGGCGGCGGCGTCGAATGGGCTGGCCTGTCCGGTTGACGGGGCGGTCGGATTCTCCGACACGTGGGGTGCCGCACGGTCCGGTGGACGCAGCCATGAAGGTGTCGACATGATCGCTGCCGGTGGCACACCACTCGTCGCGGTCGAAGCCGGAACGGCGACCTTTCGCACGAACCGACTCGGTGGAAATGTGGTGTCGTTGCAAGGAGCAAGTGGCACGCGCTACTACTACGCCCACCTCAGCTCATGGGAAGGCTCGAGTCGTTCGGTGTCGCGCGGCGAAGTGATCGGCTACGTCGGTATGACTGGCAACACGACGGTGAACCACCTTCATCTCCAAGTCCACCCCGCTGGCGGGATCGCGGTCAATCCGTACCCGTACGCTCGGGGCGCTTGCTGACGCTCACCACATGGGTTAGGCACGTCTCACATGTCAGAAGAATCCTCCCCTGCCGACAACGACGACTCCAACGACCGCAGCGTCGATGAACCGGTCGAGATAGCGCCGGATGGCGACACACGCCGAGGGACTCCGAGTGCCGACCCGGCGCAGCAGTTCCTGACGTGGGCCGTGATCGTCCTGATCGTCCTCGCGGCCATCGTGTTCGGCGCCTCCCTCGCCAACCAGGAGCCCGAGACCCGGACAGGCACGCCGGTCACGCCGATGACCACATCGCTGCGATGAGTGTGCATGCCGGAGACGTGTTGGCCGTCGCCTTGCTCGCCGCGATCGTGACACCAGCCGTCGTGGGGATCGCACGAGCAACGGCCAACACCATCAACGGACGTCTCGGCGGCACAGATCGACGTGCCCCGATTCTCCGGGCGACGCTGGCGACAAAACCCGGTCGCTTTCCGACCAAGGGGGGTCTCGGCGTTCTCACGTGGCTGACCGCGTGGGTGGCAGCTCAGGTCGTCGCCTTGCGATCGCGATGGTCGGCTCTTGGAGTGTGTACGGCATCGCTGTCTGGGCAGCGTCGTGGCGGCACGGCACCGGCGACATCCGCAACGACGTCGGCCTCACGTTCCGTATGATCGATCTGATCGGCGTCCCGACAGGCGTAGCGATACAGTTCGTCGCCATCCCGCTGATCTACGTGCCGTTGCGGGCATTGTGGCCGACGACGTTCGACGATGCCAGCCTGCAACGCAATGCAACCGACCTGGTCGACCGTGCCGGCGGGTTCTCGATCGTCGTGCTGGTGCTGCTCGTGGTCGTCGGAGCACCATTCGTCGAAGAGATCGTCTATCGCGGGTTGCTCCAACGCTCCGTCACGACCAGTACAACCCCTGTGGCTGGATGGCTCACCACCGCCGTCGTGTTCACGATCGTTCACTTCCGGCCCGTCGAGTACCCTGGGCTCGCCGTCTTCGCCCTCATCGTCGGAGCCGCAGCAATGAGAACCCGACGGCTCGGCCTCCCAATTGCGATCCACGTCGGCTTCAACGCAGCGGGCCTGACGCTCGCTCTTTGGTAGCTCCGTCCCAACAGCTAACACAAGACGAAGTGACAACCGCTACCAGACCCAGAGTTCCGCCATGCCGAAAGCCATCAATCGAACCAACAGCCCCAGGAGCGGAATCATCCGCACCCTGACCGCCGTGGTGCTCGTCGTGGCCGGACTCGCTGCGTGTGGTGGTGATGACGATGAGACCCTGGTCGGCTATCGGGTCGAACCGATCCCCCACGTCGGGACCTTCACCGTCGACAACGCGTCCTCCGGCGAACCATTTGTGATGCGCGCCCGTCCCGGCGGTCTGCTGATCGTGTTCATCGGGTTCACGAACTGTCCCGATGCGTGCCCAACCGCCCTCGCTGAGGTCCGCTACGCCATCGAACGACTCGGCGAGCAAGCGGCACCAGTCGATGTAGCGATGGTCACCGTCGACCCGACCCGCGACACGCCCGAGACGCTCACCGCCTTCGTCCGGGGATTCGTTGATCGCGGCATCGGGCTACGAACCGAAGACTCATCAGAGCTGCGCCGACTCACCAACGCGTTCGGCGCCACCTACGACACCCAGCACGACCACACCGGCGCCACGACCGACGTTGGCCACACCGACCAGACCTACCTCGTCGACGACAACGGCGACGTCATCGTCACGTGGACCGCCGACATGACCAGCGACGACCTGGAACACGATCTCCGGCTGCTGCTCGAGGATCGTCAGGACTGACCGACCGGCACTCGAGGAACGATGAACGTCCGGCATCGACTTCCGGTGGCCGACAGGAATCAAGGTCGCTACCGCGCGTGCATCCGGTGCAGCGTGACGGGTCGACACCGGTGGGGCCATGACCCTCGCAACCGCCGGCTCGTGATGTCGACAGAACACTGAGATGCGCACACGGGCCGGGTCGGCTGCATGTCCAGCAGCCGCTCTGTCACATCTGGACCGCGCATTCCAACGCGGAGGGTCGAAGCTGCGAACGGTCGACTGCTGCGACGTCGCGAACATCGGCGGGGTTGGGCGATCGAAGTTTGGCATCGGTCGACTCATACTCGACAATCCATCCGTTCTCGGCAGCGCCGAGTGTGCCGTCGAGGTTCTGTGATCGCACTTCGATCCGAGCGACCACGTCGCCGTCGGTCAGCCAGACCCCGAGCTGGGGTACGAGTCGAGGTCCAGGTTGCTCCGAGGCCGCGTTGGTCCCGTCGATCTCATCGAGTTGGTCCGCGTCGATCTCGATGCGGTAGCCATCGAGGGGTCGTCCATCGAACTCGCTGGAGCCGAGATACTGCACGCTTGCAGCAACGTCGAGAGCTGCGATGACGAGGTCCGGGGCAACCGGGGGCGGCGTCGGTGCGATCAAGTCAGCTCCTAGCGGCTGACCGGCGATCTCGGTGATCGTGGCTCTGTCGGCGTCGCTGAGCGGTCGGGGGAACGAAACCCAGTCGCTGACGAACGCCGGATTCTCGAAGAGTGTGCGGTGAAGCAGGACCGCTCGGCTGTCGGCCGTCGCAACGACGCCAGCAAGATCGGGCTGCTCGTCGAGCCAGGCGACTACTCGCCCGGCGCTGGGGTCGGTGATGCCGCCATATCGGAGATTGCGCATGGTGCAATCCACCACTCGGGTTCCGCCGCTGATGTAGGAGAACTGTGTGGATGATGCGACGTCGCTGCGCTGCAGTCGTAGCCGGAGATCATCGATCGGCGACGGCGAGCGCAGACCGGCGGTCACGCTCCAGAGGACTGCGAGCAGCAGTCCGGCGAGCGCGACGAAGGCGACGTTGCGCACTCGTCGCCTTGTCCGAGTTTCGCCGACAATGTCGGCCGTGTCGCTGGATCGTAAAGGTGAGCGGAGTTCCATGTCGGAGCGTTCACCGGCCTCCAAGTCGCGGCCCGATCCGAGGATGTGCCATTGCCGTCGGCAGCGGGCGTCTGCACACTCGTGGGATCCGAGCCTCGCCGTCCGCTCGGCCGAGCCGGCGGGCTGGCGGTGTGACTGCTCGAACCGGGCACGCGTGCCGGTTCGAACCGATTCGACCAACAGGCGACTCGCGATTTCGATCCGGATGCGTCATTGGCGCCGTCATGGCAGAACGGTAATCCAGTCGTCCCAGAATCGCTCGGCGATGAGCGCTGTGAGGGTCAGATACCACACGGTGACGACCACAGTGTGATAGTCGCTCGCGTGGCGTGCGATCCGATCAGCCTGTTCTCGGAGAGTGCAGATTCGTGTGAGATACAACGTCGTGTACCAGAAGACCGGGATCGTGACGACCCACACGATCATGCAGTAGGGACAGAGGGCCCCGATTCGGTACAGGCTTTGGAAGATCAACCAATGCACGAACACGACTGCGCCGGCGGCACCGACCCACAGCGACCACCAGAACCACCTCGCCAGTTGCGCGCCAGCCGCGATGACCGCTCCGACCGTCACGACGATCGCGAATCCGACGATCCCGATGATCGGGTTCGGGAAGCCGAACACCTCGGCCTGGCTGGTCTTCATCACCGACCCGCAACTGAGAATCGGATTGATACTGCAGGACGGGACGTAGCTCGGATCCTTGAGGAGTGCGATCCGCTCAAGCAAGAGCACGAAGGCAGCAACGAGGCCGACGCCGCCTGCGACCAGATACACCGCGACCAGACGCCTCTGTATCGCAGTCGAGGAGCGCTCCTCATGCGAAGGCTGGGCCGTCGCGACAGGGTCGCCTGGACCGTTGGTGTTCCGACCAATCCTGGGCGATCGCATCTGAATCATCGCTGAGATCCGGGCACCATTCGCGCCGAGCGCCGAGCGCTCGGCCAACGCCACGCGCCGTTGCCGGTGACTACGTGAGTGGGCGAGAAGCGACCGACATGCGTCACTGGTCGAGTGCTGTGTCGATGAGGTCGATCAAGTCCTGGAAGCTGCCGGCCTCGACCTTGTCGCCGTTCAAGAAAAACGTTGGGGTACCGGTCACGCCGAGTGCCTCGCCGTCGGCCTGGTCACGCTGGATCTTGTCGATCGTGGCCTCGCCGTCGTACACAGCGCGGAACTCGTCCATGTCGAGCCCCAACTCTTCGGCGAAGCCGAAGAACACGTCCTCCTGCGAGGTGCTCTGCTCGCCCCACGTGGCTTGGGTTTCGAAGAGCTTGCGGTACATGTCCTCGAAGCGGTCCTGCGCCGCGGCCGCTTCGGCAGCGCGTGAAGCAGCCTCCGAGTTCCTGTGCAGCGGGAAGTAGCGAACGACGAACGTCACGCGACCGTCGTACATACTTCGGAGTTCCTCGACGGCTGGGTACGCCGCGCGACATGCCTCGCACTCAAAGTCCAAGAACTCGACGAACGTGACCCGGTCGTCGTCCGCGACCGACAGGCGTTGACTGTCGGGCCTGACGAGCGCATCGTTTTTGTCGTCGATCGGTGCGGTGTCGGCGTCACCGCCCACCGACGCCGCGACCAGGAGCGTAATGCCGGCCAAGACGACCAGGCCCAACGTCACTCGCAGGTTCTTACTCACGATGAGAACCCCCGAACATGCGGGGTGGCGTCGCCGGCCGGCTCGCGGTCGCGCAGGACGACGCGACACGTCAGTTGGGTGGAGGTGGTCATCTGGTTCTCACAATCATTCTGCTGTCGGTCTTCATCGGAAATGGTCGGACTCACGGCGAAACTCGCCTCCTGGGCAATGTCAACCGGGGCCGTGGCGGATCGGGTCGGATGTGTCGACCGTCATGAATCGCGGCGGCACCTTGCCAGAGCATCACGCCGGGCAGTGCCAGTGCCAACTCGGTCGCGGCTACCGCTCCCAATGCGTATCGAATCCAGTCATCCCGACCGGGTCGGGGCGGCGAGACGCGTGCCAACACCTTGGTCGAGAGGACCGGCGCCGTCTCCGCAGGCCGCTCGATGCCGATCTCGGCCCACCACGAACGACACGCGGCACACGAGCCGAGATGGGTGTTCGCCCGTCGACCCTCCTCCAGGCTCGCCTCCTGGTCGAGGGTCGCCGACAGCAATTCGCTGCAACGCGGCAGACCATGTTGTAGGAGTGACCCGATCGGCCCGCCGAGTTCCATTCCGTTGTCCGGCCCGGCAGACTGTCCCGCCGCATCCTCACCATCAGCCGATGACCCCATCCCGACGAACACCTCATGCAAGCACCCTCTCACTCTGAATTCGGAGCACCAACGATGGCTGATCACTCCCGCTGGCGGATCCCCGCCGAGATCGGCGTCCTCCTCGACAACGAGCTGGCCAACGCACGAACGAGCGACGACCCGTGGCCACCGCTCGAACGAGCCCACCTGCTCTCCCAGCCGTGGGCGTGGCCACACGTTCGCGTGCATCTCGCCATGCTCCGTATTGCGATCACCCAACGCGACCGCCGAGAGTTCATCGGGCAAGTCTTGCGCCTCGCGGTCGCCGGCCCTGGATCACTTGCCGGGAAATACCCCGCCGGCAACACCGGCCGAACCACCATGGGCCTCACCGAAACCGCCACACTCCCCGACGACATCGCCACAACCCTTGCCCCCCACATCGCCTCCACGCTGAAAGGCGGCCCGAGGTGATCGCTCCGAGGGCATTCCAGGCACGCTCCGATATCTACAAGCGCTGCCACGAGACCATGTGGTGACCTCCATCTGGCGATTGGCGAAACCGATCGCAGTCGCAGCCACCGTCGCCGCGGGAACAGCTGCCATCGTCGCGACCGTCAAGCGCGCCAACGACGATAAGTCCGAGACCGGCGTGCTCGACCCTGTCGGCGTGCGCAGGTTATACGACCGCGTCGCCCCCTTCTACGACATCGCCGCCGCACCATACGTTCTGATCGGCGGTCGCCGCCTCGCCCACCGCGCCGTCGAGGAGCTCCACCTGGACGCCGGCGACACCGTCATCGACCTCGGGACCGGCACCGGCTGGAATCTCCCCCACCTCTCCGCCGCTGTCGGTCCGACCGGCCACGTGATCGGAGTCGACATCTCCCCAGGCATGCTCGCTCGAGCCCGACGCCACCTCGAGCGGCATCGAATCAGCAACGTCGAACTCATCGAACACGACATCGCCACCTATCAACCACTGCGCGAACCCGACGCCGTGATCTCGACGTTCGCCATCGAGATGCTCCCCGACTACCACCAGGTCATCGGCCGATACATCAAGACACTCGCCCCGGCAGGGCGGATCGCCACGACCGGCCTTCGCAACCCGGACCGTTGGCCCGAGTGGCTCATCCGGGTCGGGTCAGCAATGAACCGGGTCTTCGGCGTGTCCGACGACTACCGGAACCACCGTCCGTGGGAGGCGGTCCAAGCCAACACCGACGAGGCCATCTACGTCGAACGCCTCGCTGGGGCGACCTACCTCGTCGTTGGAACCCGACCCGAACCGACGTCGACCACCGTTCAGATCCGGCCATGACCTCAGCGGCTGATCAGAGTGTCGTCGCGCCATCCGAGCACCGCCACCTCGTCGAGCGGCCGATACGTCGGTCAAGCCCAGCGGTACGGAGATCACATCGCTCCCGGTCCGGCGACCCCCGACCGAACGCGCCGCAGGCATTCGTCGCACTGCAACGACTCTTTGGAACGCAGCCTCAGTGATCTCGAGGCGGTTGGCGGGCTCCCGGGTCATGACGAGCGACACCGGGCGCCGCGACACGCCGCGGCGCGTGCCGAAGTACTCGCGGGTGACAGCGATCGCCGCAGTTGTTCGATACATCATCGGCGACGCGTACGTCATGACGTCTCAGCCCGCGTGGCGCCGCGACGCTCAGGGGTATTGAGAAGATGCCCCGCCGGGTATGCCCACCGGCATGGAACCCCTGTTGGCGCACACCGGTCAGCCGATCGTACCCCACGACCTGTGGTCGTCGTGGGGACTCGATCCCGTCGTGTACAACGCCTTGATTCTGTCCGGCTGGCTGTACGGGCGTGGGTTCCGCCGCTGGAGATCGGTTCCGCGGGGCGTTCGGGTCGCCACTGTGGGGCGCGCAGGAGCGTTCTACGCTGGTTTGCTGGTCTGTTGGTTGGCGCTCGAATCCCCGGTCGATGCATTGGGTTCCGCCCTGTTCTCGGGCCACATGGTCCAGCACGAGTTGCTCGCCGTGGTCGCGGCGCCGTTGCTCGTTCTGGGCCGCCCGTCGGTCGTGATCGTGCGCGGTCTGCCACGCCGATGGTGGTCTCCGGTCAGTCGGACGATGCGGCGGGCCGTGGTTCGATCGCAGCCGTCGAGTGACGTCACGCTGACGACGGTGGTGCTCCTCGTGTTCCTCGCGTCGTTCTGGGTGTGGCATGCACCGCGGCTCTACGACGCAGCGGTCCGTTCCGATCTGATCCACAGCCTGCAGCATGCGACATTCCTGGGTGGAGCGCTGCTGTTCTGGGCGACGATCTTCGGTCGACGGGTCCGACGCAACGGCTTCATCGGAGCGGGTCTCGTCGCCCCGGCGTTCTTGACCGGCGCATGGGGCGGTGCACTGTTCATCTTCAGCCGCGTCCCGCTGTACGACGCATATCTCGACACCACCGAGCCGTGGGGGCTGACACCGGTCGGCGACCTGAACTTCGGTGGGGCGGTGATGCTGACCGCCGGTCCCGTCTATCTCGCGACTGCCATCTGGTTGTTCCTGCGAGCCGCTCGCCGCAGTGAGCGTGCCGACGGCCTCCTGACGGGCAGCCGCTACCCGTCGCGACCGGAGCCGGCGTTGTGATCCGGAGCTTGTCGTGTCGCAACCTGGACGGTGCAACACGACTCCACTGTGACCGACATACTTGTCGGAGTTCGATGCGAATCGTGCCAGCGAGGCCTCGACGGCGCACCTGCCGAGAACCAGCTTCGAGCACCGGATGCGGGCGGACGCTCGAATGATCACGGTCATGCTGCTGGCATTGCTCCCGGAGGCCGGCAATGTCGCGGGCGGCCTCCTCGTCGAGGTCGTGCCGCAGGCCGCTCGGTGGCGCAACCTGATGTTGCACATGGCGATCGGTGTCGTCATCGCCGTGGTGGCGCTGGAGATCATGCCCGAAGCAGTCGGAGTCCTCGATCGCTGGCAGATCGCAGCTGCCTTCACCGTCGGCGGTGCGCTGTACGTGCTGATCCGTGCCGGCGTGGCCCGATTGGTGCCGGCCGGGAAGAGTCGGATGTGGATGATCTACGTATCGGTCGGCGCCGATCTGTTCGGTGACGGACTGATGATCGGCGCGGGAGCGTCGGTCGGCACCTCTGTCGGCTTGACACTCGCGTTGGGGCAAGTGCTCGCCGATGTGCCCGAAGGCGCCGCGTCGGTGCTGACGTTCCGATCCAATGGCGTGAGCCGTTCGCGGCGGATGCTGATCAGCATGTCGTTCGCCTTGCCGGCACTGGCCGGCGCGACGGTGGCATACCTGGCACTTCGGGGAGGTCCGGATAGTTGGCAGTTCGCTGCGCTCGTGATCACCGCCGGGTTGTTCGTCGTCGCGGTGGTCGAGGACCTGGTCGAAGAGGCCCACGAGGGCGACGACGAGTCGCGGGCCTCGGTCTGGGCCGTACTGGCGGGCTTCGTCGCATTCGCCGTGCTCTCCGGCGCGTTATGACATCGCGATCACGATCAGGTTCCGTGTCTGACCGGACGGTCGAACAGCGGAGAATGTCGGCGTACTGCGTCCGTCACAGTCCCAGGCGCCGGATCGCCTGGTCGTATTCGACGACCTCGATGCGTTGGTTGTCGGCCATCTTCGATGCGAACTCCCTGATTTCGGATCGTCTGGCGCGAGATGCGGCACTGTCGGCCATGTGGACTCCACCGAGGTGGTGGTCCGACATGATGTCGAAGAAGAGCCGGTCCGCCTGCGGTCCGGTGCTCGCCTCGAGTGCGGCGAGCCGAGCCGACGTTTGCATTCCGGGCATCTGTTCCAGGGCGACGGGCATGCCCATCCATGCCATCGCGGTGCGGCCGGGGGCGCCGCGTTCGACACCGGCCTCGTCGAGCCATGCATCCATTCGTTCGATGTCGCGTTCTTGGAACAGGATCACCTCTCGGGCGTACGGCGCGGCGTCACCATCGGAGAGGGTCTGCTCGTCGAGTTCCACATCGTGGTCCACCGAATCCGACGGACGCGTCGTCGTACGGTTCATCCGGCTACCTGCCTGACGGCGGAGTGCGCTTGTGCAGCGCAGGCAGTCAGCGCTCGCGCGAGCCACCGACGGATGGCGCCAATCGGACCGACAACGCCGGCGGCGTCCGTTTTCCGGGGACCCAGGACGTGGGTGACTGATGCAACGCTGGCGACCTCGATCACATTGACCAGTGTGCCGCGCCGGGATGACGCCGACTACTCGGGTGCCTCGCCTTGTCACCTCGGTCCACGACCCAGCGGATCATGAGGGTTGCACCCCCTTGCAGTTCGGTGGCGTTCTGGTGGCGCAGGGAACTCCGACCGGGCAGCGCGACACCAGTACGTTCATGAACTGCAATCAAGCGAACATGGTGGCGTCGACATGCGGGCCCGATCCTGACGCGGACGCCGGCCAGCCGACGAGCCGCTTGTCCGGCTCATCGCTTCTTCCCCTATCCCTCGTATCGCCCCCGACAACTTTGACAGCGAGCACCTAGACGTGCACCCTTCGTACATCCGTCGACTCCTCCTCACTTCGCTCGGCGTCATCGCAGCGGTCACCTCCGTCTCGAGCGTCGCAGCTGCCCACATCGATCCCGACCCGACCGAGGCCCAAGCGGGCAGCACCGTCTCGGTGGGCTTCACCGTCGAGCATGGCTGCGACGGCTCCGCAACGGTGAGCCTCGACATGCGCGTTCCCGACGGCGCAAGGGCGATCGTCCCCGAGCCGCCCGACGGCTGGACCGCTGTCGTCAGCGAGCGCGTCGTCACGTTCGAAGGTGGCCCACTTCCCGACGATCGACCACTCACGTTCCGTGTCCGGATGACCCTCCCACACACCCCCGATACGACGGTCTACTTCCCGTTCGTGCAACGATGCGAGACCGGCGAGATCCGCTGGATCGACATTCCGACCGACGGCTCGGGCGACGATCTCGAC
>CAXBAZ010000003.1:0-22982 GCA_963973395.1 uncultured Acidimicrobiaceae bacterium | reverse complement strand
GGGGGTTCGCGGAGCAGTTCGTTCAGTTCGGCGAGCCGGTCGGGGCCGATGCCGACGCCGTCGTCGACGATGCGGAGCAGGTACGAGTCGTCGGCACGGCGGCCGCCGACCCGCACCGCGCTGCCCGGGGGGCTGAACGAGGTTGCGTTGTCGAGCAGTTCGGCGAGCAGGTGCGACACGTCGGCGACGACGTTGCCGCGCACCTGGAGGCTCTCGAGGTGCTGGATCTCGACCCGGCGGTAGTCCTCGACCTCACCGATCGAGGCCCGGACGACGTCGTCGATCTCGGTCGCCTTGACCCGCCGCCGCTTCGGCTCGGCGTTGGCGAGCACGAGCAGCGATTCGCTGTTGCGACGCATGCGGGTGGCGAGATGGTCGAGCTGGTAGTAGTTCGACAGCACTTCGTGGTCGTCGACGCTGGCCTCGAACTCGTCGAGCATCGAGAGCTGCCGGTCGATCAGCGAGCGGTTGCGTCGCGCCATCGTGATGAAGATGTCGGACACGCCACGGCGGAGCACCTCGACCTGCTCGTGCGCCACGTCGATGAGGGTCTCCTGCATCGAGTTGAAGGCCTTGGCGAGGTCGGCGAGGTCGTCGCCGCCACGGGCGTCGACGGGCTCGATCTCGGGCAGCACCGCCTTGCCGCGAGGATCGCGGAGCGCTTCCACCAGGGCCGGCAGCTGGTCGGCGGCGACCCGGTTGGCGCTGTGGGCGACGGCCTTGACCCGGCGGGTCACCGAGCGGGTGATGAACCAGGCGATCACAGCGGCGACGAGCACGACGGCGAGGATCACGCCGATGCGGCGCATGGTCGCCGTGCGGACGGCATCGGCCTCGGCGTTGGCGCCGTCGACGATGCTCTGGCTGATCGTGCGTTCGAAGTCGACGACCTGGTTGATGAACGTGTCGAATGCTGCGCCGTCGAACGACTCGACGGCTCCGGTGTCGGCGGCACGGGCGGCGGTGGTCAGATCGGCGTTGAAACGACCGAGGGTGGTCATGAACCCGGACTGGCGGAACTCGGTACCCCAGTCCTGGGGAGCGATGGCCTCGAACTCGCCGAAGGTCGTGATCAGGTTGCCGTACGCCGTGCGGGCACGGGTCAGCGGTGCGCTGCTGGACGAGTCGGCCGCCCAGGCCTGGGTGCCGGCCAGCACCTCGTTGGCGTGCAGCTTGGCCTCGGCCAGCTTCACGACGGCGAGCAGTTCGCGGCCGAGCTCGGCATCGCCGGCTTCCGACGGCAGGAGCTGGCCGACGGCGACGAACTCGCGGCTGGCGGTGCCGTACGCCTCGACGGGGTCGACCTCGGCCACCATGTCGGGTGCGATCGCTGCCATGTCGACGTTGCGGCGGGCGGCGGAGAGTGCCGAACGGCCGGCGGTCACGTGAGCGCTGGCCGCTTCGAACGCACCGAGCTTCTCGACCGACGTTCGCAGATCGTTGATGGCCTGGTCGGTGGCGCGGCGCACGTCGGCGTCGGCGGTGGCGACATCAGCCGAATCATCCGAGGAGTCGGCGCCGTCCAGCGTGTCGGCTTCGGCCTCCACGGCGTTCAGCGCGGCGATCAAAGGTTCCCACACGCCACCCAGGTCGGCGCCACTCTCGGCGCGGTCGATCTCGTTCAGGTCGCTCCGCACGGTGAGTGCGAGGAGGCCACCGACCGCGATGATGAGGGGGAGGGCGGCGGCGAACAGCTTGGTCGAAAGTGAGAGGCGTCGCATGACAGGCGTTTCCTTCGGTTGGTTGCTGTCGGTCACCGGGTTCCCGAACGGACCCGCACTTCCCCGCGAGGTCCGATGGCACGTCGGCGATCGAACGTGTCGAACCTCTATCGGGGGTGCCGTCGACTATCTTGAGCAAAAGCGAACACTCACCGAGACAAGAGTGCGAGCATGGAGATCGAGACCACTCAATCGGAGGCATCGCGACGGTTCTCAATCGTCTGCGGTTCCTCAAGCTTCCCGGAGCTTCTACCGATAGGTGCCTCGTGACCCACCAGGGTTCGCCGCCACGAACCTGTGGCGGTCCAGCGGGAGGATCGTTCCGACATGACGAGTGAGATCGACGAGTTTCGAAAGGGTTTGGTCGCTGCTGTGCAGGCCGAGCTCGAACGTCACGCGTCCGCCGTCGTGGCCGAGGTCGATCGCCTGCGTGAAGAGGGCCAGCGCGAGCGCACCGAGATGCGTCAGGAGTTCCGCGAACAGATCGCTGCGATCGTGTCGGCGGTCGAGCAGACCCAGGCCAAGGCCGAGTCGTACACCGACCAGACCCGGTCCACGATCGAGCAGCGGATCGAGCAGAAGATCGCCGATGCCGAGTCGCGTCAGACGCGCCGCATCGACGACGCCACCTCCGGTCTCGACGGGCTCGTCACCGAGGCGGTCCGACCGGTCGTCGGTGGCCTGCGTGACGACTACGAGGCGATGTCACGCAAGGTCGACGGCCTCGACACCAACCTGCGCAAGTTCGACGAGCAGGCCGCCCGGATGGTCACCTACTTCAACGACGTGGCGTCACAGATGGAGGCCAAGCAGGACGAGCTCGGTGCCACGCTGAAGACCGACGTCGCCCAGCAGATCGAGTCGCTCAAGAAGCTCGTCGAGGACAACGACTCGTCGGTGCGTCGGTTCCAGAACGAGGTCGGCCAGTCGGTGTCGGCGAAGGTCAACGACGCCGAGGATCGTTTCAACAACCGGTTGCTCGCGGCCGAGAGCCGCATGAAGGAAGACTCCGGACAGCAGATCGCCGACATCCAGGCGCACGTCGGTCGGGTCAGCAGTGGCCTCGACGAGACGATGACGGTGCTCAACGAGCGGATCGCCAAGTTCGAAGATCGGTTCGTCGAGACCGACCGCCGCATCGAGGAACTCGCCAAGTCGGTGGAAGGCATCGATCAGGACGCGCTCGAAGAGCTCAAGGACAAGATGTCGAGCGCCGCCGGTGAGGCGATGCTCGTGCGGATCGAGATGGAGCGCCTCGAGAAGAACGTCGCTGAGAAGACCGACGGTCTCGTGGTGCGGATGACCGACGTCGAGACCCAACTGCAGGACGCCACGATGGACGTGTCGACGGCGGTGCAGCTCGACCGTCTCGAGGAGATCGAGCGTTCGCTGCTCGAACTCGATCCCAACCAATTCGTCCGCAAGGACGAATCCTCGAACGAATCAGTGAAGAACAACGTTCGGGATGCCGATGGAGACGTCGGCGTGTCGAGTGACGGCTACGAGATGTAAGGCGACCAGCGATGGCACTGCGCAAGAGCAAAGACGACAAGCGAACATCCGACTTCGCCGCCCCCAGCGCGTCCACCGACGGAGTCGCCGGAGTCGCCAAGGTCGAAGAGCGTGCCGGCGAGAGCGTCGAGGAGTGTGTGGCGCTCGGTCAGGCGCTGGTCGAGGCCGGCCATCTGCCCAGTGAGTCGCTCGCCGAGGCGCTGACCGACGGCAAGGGCGAGCTGTGGCCGTACGGCAACACGCTGCTCACCAAGTACGGCGTCGGGCGTCGCGAGTACGCCGCCGCGCTGGGCAAGGCGTGCGGCCTCCCCGTGGCCAACACCCAGGACACCGAGGCCAACCTCGAGCTCGCCGAACAGATCCAGGAGTCGACGGCTCGCAAGTTCTACTTCGTCCCGGTGACCGAGAACGGCGGCAAGATCGTCGTCTGGGGCGCCGACTGTTCGAAGGTCAAGCGCGACGCCGCCGAAGCGGCCGCCGGCAAGTCGTTCGAATGGTTCGCCACCGACCCGAAGACCGTCACCTCCTACATGGAGCAGATGTGGCGCTCCGACGCCGACATCGGCCGACTGGTCGCCACGTTCCAAGAGTCCGACGCGGCGATGGCGGCCGGCGAGGAGGCGCTCAACGAGGTCAGCCTCGACGACCAGGCGCCGGTCGTGCAGCTCGTGTCGCGGATCGTCGGTCAGGCGCTGCGCGACCGCGCGTCCGACATCCACATCGAGCCGCTCGACAAGCAGGTCCGTGTCCGCTACCGCATCGACGGTCAGTTGGTCGAAGCGGTGCGCCTGCCGAACTCGGCGCACAACCCGCTCGTCAGCCGCCTGAAGATCATGTCGGCGATGAACATCGTCGAGAAGCGGGCGCCGCAGGACGGTCAGTTCTCCACGACCGTCGACGGTCGTCCGCTCGACGTGCGTGTCTCCACCGTCGCCACCGTGTTCGGTGAGAAGGTCGTCATGCGTCTGCTCGACAAGAGCAAGTCGATGGTCGGCCTCCACGAGCTCGGCATGCCGCGCGAGACGTACAACACGTACTCGAAGATCGTCCACGCGCCGTACGGCATGGTCATCTGTGCCGGCCCCACCGGCGCCGGCAAGACCACCACCCTGTACGCCACGCTGCTCGAGATCAACTCGACCGGCAAGAACGTGACCACCATCGAAGACCCGGTCGAGTACGTGTTCCCCGGCATCAACCAGGTGGGCACCAACGAGCGTGCCGGTCTGACGTTCGCCACCGGCCTCAAGGCCCTCCTCCGACAGGACCCCGACGTCATCCTCGTCGGTGAGGTCCGCGACGCCGACACCGCTCGCATCGCCGTGCAGTCGGCGCTCACCGGGCACTTCGTGCTCTCCTCGCTCCACGGCAACGACTCGGTCGCCGCCGTGCACCGTCTGCTCGACATGGGCATCGAAGCCTTCCTCGTGGCGTCGGCCGTCGTGGCCGTCGTGTCGCAGCGACTCGTGCGTCGCCTGTGCGACAACTGCAAGGAAGAGTACGAGCCGACCGCCGACGAGATCGCCGTGTTCCGCCAGCACTCCGGCGGTTCCGACAAGGTGCACTTCTTCCGCGGCAAGGGCTGCAGCTACTGCTCGAACACCGGCTTCCACGGCCGCATCGGCGTGTACGAGCTGTTGAAGATCACCCCCGAGCTGCGCCGCCTGATCGTCGGCTGGGCCACCACCGAAGAACTCCGTCGTCTCGCCGTGGCCCAGGGCATGCGCACGATGCTGCGTGAAGCGATGCAGCTCGTCGAAGACGACGTGACCACGATCCCCGAAGTCGTCAAGACCCTGTTCGCCTCATGAAGTTCACCCCGTTCACCCCTTTCACGTCTCGGAGCATGTGATGCCCAAGTTCGCCTATTCCGCCATCGACTCGGCCGGCGCCGAGATCGAGGGCACCACCAAGGCCGACACGATCGGTACGGCGCGCACGCTCCTGGTCGAACAGAACCTGTTCCCGATCAAGATCGAGGAATCCCGCGGCATGCTCGACTTCGAGCTGACCAAGGAGAAGGTCAAGAAGAAGAACCTGATGAACTTCACCCGCCAGCTGGCGGTGTTCGTCAAGGCGGGTATCCCGATCACCGATGCGCTCACCACGATCGCCGACGAGTCGACCGACGTCGCACTCCGCCGGGCGTTGACCGAGATGGTCGACGACCTCCGCAACGGTGGGTTGTTCTCGGCGGCAGCCGCGCAGTACCCGCAGGTGTTCCCGAACTACTACATCGGCATCCTGCAGGCCGCCGAGCTGACCGGTCGTCTCGACGAGTCGCTCGACTCGCTGGCCGAGTTCATCAAGCGCGAGATGGACACCCGCTCGAAGGTGGTCGGTGCGCTCGCCTACCCACTGGTCGTGATGGGCATGTCGATGGTCACCGTCCTGGTACTTGCGGGCTACGTGCTGCCCCAGTTCAAGCCGCTGTTCGAAGAGCTCGACGCCGAGTTGCCGCTGGCCACCCGGATGATGCTGTTCATCGCCCGCTTCTTCGGTGACCTCTGGTACATCACCGCGATCACGTTCCTGCTGTTCATCGGCACCGTCATGTTCTTCGCGATGCACCCCACCGGGAAAGAGCTCTGGCAACGGATCTCCCTCAAGATCCCCGTGATCGGCGGCATCATCGAGTACGCGATCCTCGAACGGTTCTGCTCCGTGCTCGGCACCATGCTCGTCGCCGGCGTCGCCGTGCCGTCGGCGATGGAGACCACCACCGAGGCCGTCGCCAACATCGTCTATCGAGAGCAGCTCGACATCGCCCGCCAGCAGATGCTCGAGGGTTCCGGTTTCACGCAACCCCTGATCGAGACCGAGCTGTTCCCCGGCGCCGCCCGGCAGATGTTCAAGGTCGGCGAAGAGACCGGAACGCTCGACCAGCAGCTCGAGGTGGCCGCCGAGTACTTCAACCGTGAGCTCGAGTTCCGCATCCAGCGCTTCACCACCATGTTCGAGCCGATCATGATCATCTTCGTCGGCTTGATCGTGGGCTTCGTGGCGATCGCCCTCGTGTCGGCGATGTACGGCGTGTTGAACGGTGTGCAGGAAGACGTGTGATCAGCCGTGCCAGATCAGATCGACGGCCTCCTGGCCGATGAACACGGCCAGCACGGTGCCGACGGCCAAGAACGGACCGAACGGCAACGCCGTCTTGCGCCCGGCGCTTCCGACGGCCATCGCGATCACGCCGATGACGGCACCGAGCAGGAAGCCCAGGAACAGGCCGACCGGCACGATGCCCGGGTTCAGGTAGCCGAGGTGCATGCCGAGCAACGGAGCGAGGCGCACGTCGCCGTCACCCATGCCGCCCCGGCTCGCCACGTAGACCAGCCCCATGATCCCCAGCGCGATGCCGGCGCCGAGCCCCGCCTGCCAGATCCGCTCCGGCTCGTCGTTCACGAGCGCGGCGATCGCCAGCACCGGTGCGCTCAGCACGATCGCCGTGTACGTGATCTCGCGTGGCAACCGGAACGTGTGCAGGTCGATCCACACCAGCGCCACGAGGGCGGCACCCAGCACGCAGAACGCGATCAGCGCCACGTCGGCCCCGAACTTCAGGCCGAACAGCACGAACAGGGCGGCGTTCGCCGTCTCGATGATCAACGGTTCGGTCCCGATCGGAACGCCGCAGTGACGGCACTTCCCCCGCAGGGCCAACCAACTCCCGATCGGCACCAGGTCGGGTGCCGTCAGGCGGTTCCCGCAGGCGCCACACGCGCTCGGGGGCTGCACCACCGATCCGCCACGCGGCACGCGATCGACCACCACGGTCAGGAACGAGCCGATCAACAACCCCATCACGGCGCAGGCAACAAGAACCAGTGTCGTTTCCATCTCGTCAGCACGCTAGGCCCCGAGGGTCGTCGCGGAAGGGAACTCTGATGTTCGATCCAGATCCGGTGCTCGTCACCCTGTTGCAGGCCACCGTCAACAGCGGCGCCTCCGACCTCCACCTCACCGTCGGCCGCGCGCCGACCGCCCGTCGCGACGGCACGCTCGTCAGCTTCGAGAACGTGAAGTCACTCGAGAACGCCGACACCGAGCGGATGGTCATGTCGCTGCTCGACGACAAGCAGAAGCGCGAACTGCACGACGTGTACCAGGTCGACTTCTCGTTCGGCATCTCCGGCCTCGGCCGGTTCCGCGCCAACGCCTACCACCAGCGCAACTCGCTCGCCCTGGCGCTGCGTGTGATCCCGTTCCGGGTCCGTTCGCTCGAGGAACTCGGCTGCCCCCGTTCGGTCACGACCCTCCTGAACCGTCCGTACGGTCTGGTGCTCGCGGTGGGCCCGACCGGTTCGGGCAAGTCGACCACGCTGGCGGCGATGATCGACCGCATCAACGAGACCAAGCCGGTGCACATCCTCACCATCGAAGACCCGGTCGAGTACCTGCACCACCACAAGGTGGCGATGGTCAACCAGCGTGAGGTCGGCACCGACGCCGTGTCGTTCGAGCAGGGCCTGCGCTCCGCCCTCCGCGAAGACCCCGACGTCGTGCTGCTCGGCGAGATGCGCGACCTCGAGTCGATCCAGATCGCGCTCAGCCTCGCCGAGACGGGCCACCTCGTGTTCGCCACGCTGCACACCAACGACGCCTCCCAGGCGCTCGACCGCATGATCGACGTGTTCCCGTCGGACAAGCGCGACCAGATCCAGACGATGCTCGCCGGTGCGCTGCAGGGTGTGCTGTCGCAGCGTCTGCTGCCGGCCATCAGCGGTGGTCGTGTCGCGGCGTACGAGGTGCTGATCGGCACCGAGGCCGTCCGGAACCTCGTCCGTGAGGGCAAGAGCCGTCAGCTCCGCAACGTGGTGGCCACCGGTGGCCCCGACGGCATGCAGACGATCGAGATGGACCTCGCCCGCCTCGTGACCTCCGGTCTCGTGACGATGGAGATGGCACAGTCGATCTCGGCCTACCCCGGCGAGATCCAGGCGCAGGTGTCGACGCTCCGTTCCCAGGCTCAGGCCCAGGCCACCACCGCTTCCGGTCAAGCTGCCAGTTCCGGCTCCGGCGTCCGCGCCGGCGAGGAGCACGCATCAGGCGGTACGAACGGCGATGGCACGCCGCCGGCCAGCCGGCCGAGCCGGCCGCCGCCGGCTGATCCATGGCGGGCCCGCGCGACAACCCCTTCAAGGCGATCGGTGGCGTGACGCCGTGCCCGGGTGGGTGGCTGGTGCTGCCGGCCCGACTGGCCGGTGTCACCACCGTCGCCGAAGAGGCGTTCGTGTTGAAGACGCTGATGGAGGTCTTGGACTACCGGCCCAAGTTCGACTTCGCGGCGATCAACATCCCGTTCGGATACCCCGAGCGACCGCAGGGCCGGTACCGCCAGTGCGACCAGGAGGCCCGTGAGTTGGTGGGGTGGCCGCGCATGGTGAATCTGCGTCCGGTGCCGTCGCGTCCGGCGCTGTTCGCGAAGAGCCGCAAGGAAGCAATCGAGCTCGAGCCGTGGCTGACCAGGAACGACTTCCGTCACTTCCGCTGGATGAAGGAAGCGGCGATCGAGATCCAGCCCTTCCACAGCCGCTCGGTCTACAGCGGCAACGCGTCGTTGTCGTTCCAGCACATGAACGGCGACGAGCCGCTCAAGTCGTCGCCGTACCATGAGGATGGTCGCCGCGAACGGCTCGAGCTCGTGCGGGCGAAGTTGCCGGGTGTCGACGACGTGATCGAGCGGGTGCCGCCGCAGGGCGCCGGGCAGGTGCACATGTACGAGGCCGCTGCGATGCTGTGGACGGCTCGGCGGGCGTCGGGTCGGGCGATCACCCGGTTGCCGATGGATCCCGAGTGGGACGAAGGCGGCATTCGCGTCGAACTGGTGCGGTAGACCGGCGGCGCGGGGCGCTCAGGTCATCGACAGGCCGGCGACGGGTTCGCCGCGCTGTTCGGCCAGCACCGTGTCGAGGAACGCCGCCATCGTGTCGGCGAGCTCGTTCTGACGCCCGAAGCACCGCTCGACGGTCGTGGTGAGTTCGTCGATCCGACGTTCGATCTCGCCGACCCGTTCGCGGGTGGTGTTGCTCGACGGCCCGGGTGGCGTGCCGGGAACATGCAGATCGGGTTCGGGTGTGCGCACCTGTTCGATCAATCCGATCAGCGTTTCGCGGCTGCGGTCGAGGTCGGCGCGAGCCTCCTGCCGGGCGAATTCTGCCTGCTGCCGGGCGATCTCCGCGTGCGCTGCGATCGTTGTGAACTGTGAGTCAACTCGGGCCTTGAGATCGGTGACCTCGGCGCGGAGTTGTTCAAGTGTCGTCAAGAGCTCTGCCACGGCCTCGTCGCCGAGGATTCCCTGTTCTCCCAGCGTGTGCTGTGTTTCGCGGCGGTGAAACATCCCTGCCCTCTTCACTCGGGGTGGCGGCTTCGGCGCTATGGGCACCTTCAGTCATGGTTATCGGTATGATTCCGACTTGTCTTGAACTTTGATTTCTCTTGGAAAAACACCCGACCAGTCCTAAAGTGGCGATGCCGGCGTGCCGAAGACCACAGTGCGCAACCGGGAGCCTGTCTCACGGTGCGGTACCCCAAACCAGTGAGATAGCTTGCCCGCTCCGGGCGGAAGGAAAAGGAAACAACATGAACAAGCAAGACGAGGGCTTTACGCTCATCGAACTCCTCATCGTCATCGTGATTCTCGGCATCCTGGCCACCGTCGTGGTGTTCTCGGTCCGTGGCATCACCGACGACAGCCGTGAGAATGCCTGTGAGACCGACCAGCGGACGATGGAAGTCGCCATCGAGGCCTACTTCGCTCAGGAGGGTGGCGACACCGTCACCGAGCAGAACCTGGTCGACGAAGGCCTGATTCGCGCCGTGAGCGAGAACGTCGACATCGTCAACGGTGACGAAGTGACCTACCAGAGCACGGTCTGTCAGAACATCTGATCCCGTATCACGCCAAGAAGCCCCGCAGCAATGCTGCGGGGCTTCTTCGCGAGTTGGGGGGACCCTACGGTACGTACCACAGCGCCATCGGCGAGTTGGGGTCATCCCACAGGATCGTGGCGTCGGACCTGACCAGACTCGTCGTCAGTTGGGGCGCGAGGACGTACTGTCCGGACGACCCGTCGAGCCCGAGCTCTAGATCGAACCGCTGCTCTGGGACGAGGAACTGATACTGCTGTAGGCGTGTCCGCTGCTTTGCCGGCCCATAGAGGATGCTCTCGTTCGCCGGTATCACCCTCAGCACAATCGACTCGCTTGGAGGGACACTCGCTCTCATCTGGCTGATTTCGCTTGACGAAAGGTCTCCTTCCTCGGCGTATGTGATGACCGATCCGACGCGCAGCACACCAATTGCAACGACCAGGGTCACGGTCAGGGTAAGTACTTTTGATCGCGCTCCGCAGAGCCATGCGACAGCGAATAGCGCAGCGAGCACCGTGACGGACACAACAGTAGGAATGAGGACTCGGGTTCCAGGCGTGCTGTCGAGCGCAGCGAGTGCCGGAACCATCAAGAGAAAGGCCTCTCCCTCGAGTAGTTCGCGACCGTGAAGGAAGTGAACGGTGAGTGCCAGGGCTGCAGTTGTCAGCGCGGTGCTGCAAGCTCCGGCGAGCGCGCTCCTCTGCGATGCTGCGATCCGGCGTACGAACTCGAACCAGCCAATCAATAGAACTGGGCCGATGAACGCCTCGTTGTAGCGGCCGTAGATCAGCATGTCGGTCCGAATCGTCCGGCCGGACATGAAGACAGCCGAGAGCGCAAAGCTCGAGAGGACGTAGGCGGTGAGTACACGTACGGTTGCGCGGC
This sequence comes from uncultured Acidimicrobiaceae bacterium, assembly GCA_963973395.1. Lineage (GTDB taxonomy): Bacteria > Actinomycetota > Acidimicrobiia > Acidimicrobiales > Ilumatobacteraceae > Ilumatobacter. The sequence continues at coordinate 11,991 of CAXBAZ010000003.1, read as the reverse complement.
GGTCACCGGATGCCATGAGGCGCCACGCAGCGAGCACGCCGAACACGATGAACCCCAGGCTGGCGACAGCGAGATACCACAGTTGGCCAATGGCGGCGTCAAGGACCGCGATCGGGTCGCGCAATCGGCCCAGCGTGGCGCCGACCGTGTTTTCATCCTGTGGGTTCGTCCAGATTCGCTCGCGGATCGCAGCAGAGATCGCCATCACGATCGCCATCGCCGCCACCGCGCATCCGATCGAATATCCCAGGTTGCGCCATTGGCGCGCGCGAACGAAGGTAGCGCCAACGATGAATGTTGTGATCGCGATCAGTGGCAGCAATCGGCCGTGAGCGAGGTATCCGTAGGCCGCAAGGGCGATGGAAAGTAGCGCGGTCGGCAGTCGGGACGACCGTACGAAACGCATGGTCGCCAACATCGTCGCCAGCGTGACGACGATGAGCAGTTGCTCGGACCACACGTACGCCGATGCCACGATCGATGAGGGGAGCAGGCTGATGACGAATGCAGGCCCAGCACACTCCGCGAGCCGCCGACCGGTCAACTCGCGACCGACGAGAGTGAGCAACATGAATGCGACTCCGCCGAGCAATGCGTTCACCACGATCGCCAGCCGATACACGGTGCTCGGGTCGTCGATGAACGCGTAGAGCGGAGCGAGGAGAATGCCGAAGCCAGGTTGCCACGTCGCTGCGTCGAAGAGTCGCCATTGCGGGCCGCCGGCGACTGTTCTGGCGGTCGCCATCTGGGCGGGTTCGTCAAAGTAGACGGTGAATGTCCGATGTGTCATCGCCAACAGCCACCGGATGGCCGAAATGGCCACAGCAGCCATCAGAAGGGTTGCTGGGGTCCTGAGTGTCCATTGGGGTCCCTCTCGCATCGGCGGCGTCGCTAGTGCCGCCGTTGGTCGCTCTCCATCCACGTTGGACAGTTGGTCGATCATGACCGCTTCATGTGCGAGGAGTGCAGACTGGGGCCATGGGCCAATGATCACACAGCGTCGGATCCGAGAAGCGCACACTGGCGAAGAGTCTGTCCATCGAGCTGCCCGACTAGTTTCGAGACCTTGGATTCATCAGACGAGTCCGTGACGTCCGGCATTGCGTCGATCGCACCGTTCGAGATCGTGCGGTGGAATGCCATCGACCTGCTAGCGCTGGCATTTCCAGTTGCATTGTGCGTGGCGCACGGTCAGGGGCTCCTCGTCTTCGGGTCGTACACGCCGCGTCTGGCACTGCTGTTGGCAGCAGGCGTCGTGGGGTTGGTGGCGCTGCTCGATCTCGTGCGGCGGGGTGATTCAACCGCGAGGGTCGCCGCAGTCGTCACTGCGTGGATCGTCGTGGCGGCGGTCTTCTCCGGCGAACCTCTGCTCGCTCTCAAAGGCACCGTCGGCCGCGAGTCGTCTGCATTGATCATGGTGGCCGCGCTCGGCGTGTGGGCACTCGGGCGGCGCGTGTCGGTGAGCGCGAGCCGGGCGATGCCCGCTGCGGTGTTGATCGGCGTTGGGATCAACTCCATCGTCGGGATCGCCCAGATCGTCTTTGACATCGATACGGGAGTGTTCGCGGGTCAGTTCGACCGGGCGACGGGTCTCACGACGAATCCCGTGTACTTCGGCGGTCTCATGGCGGCGGGGGCGGCGATGGCTGCCGGCGCGCGGTCTTGGTCGTTCACCGGCCGGCTGGCGGCGACCCTGGTGTTCGGACTGGCGGCCAACCTCTCCGGTTCGCGCGTCGCCGTTGCGGTCGGTTTGGTCGCGGTCGCGCTGACGATCGTCGGCGAGACATCTTCGACCCGACGGCGTCAAGTCCTGGCGCCCGTTGCATTCTTCGCCGGTGTGCTGCTCGCGTCGGTGGTGACAGCGACTTCGTCAGGTGCCCGGTCGACGACGGAACGGCTCGCCGAGGGACAGGGGGGCGGTGGTCGGCTGCAGGTGTGGAAGTACGGGTTGTCGGCCATCGGGGATCGTCCGTTCTTCGGTTGGGGTTTCGGCCGCTTCCGAGCAGCAACGCAGGGTCGCTACTCGGCCGAGTTCGTAGCGAACCACGCGAGCGACGATGTCCGGCAGGCATGGTTCGACGCCCACAACGTGGTCCTCGGCGTGGCCGTCGCCGTCGGACTCGTGGGCTTGGTGCTCTTCGTCTGGTTCGCACTGTCGGCGGGCACACGGATGCGCGGTCCGCTCGTGTTCTTCGTGGTCGCACTCGTCGGCACGTGGCTGCTGCAACCCCCCGGCCTGGTGACGCTTCCGCTTGTGATGTTCCTCGCCGGAGTCGCCGTGCCCGGAGCGGAAATGCCGGAGCGGATCGAGAGAATCCCGCGTCGCTACGCGCCCGCTCTGCTCGCCGGTTTGATCATCGCCGGATGGTTGACATTGGGTGATCTACTCCTCGACGCTGCGGCCGACGACATTGATGCGGCAGCGATGGAGGACGCAGCGGTCTTGTTTCCCCGCGACGCAGTGGTCGCCGACCTCGTTGCACAAGCGTGGTTCGTCAAGGAAGAGGACGACGAGTCGCTGCGTCCGCACGTGCGCGAGTGGTCACGGCGGGCGATCGACAACGAGCCGGATCGGCCGTACCTGTGGCGGCGCCAGGCGGAACGGTTGATGACGTTCGGTGAGTACGACGACGCGCGCGATGCACTGGATGCGGCGCTCGAACTCGAGCCCTGGCACCTGCAGTCGTGGGAGCTCATGCGATTCCTTGCGCTCATCGTCGACGACGAGGAGCTCCTCGGCGTCGCCGAGTCGAAACTGTGCGCGCTCGAGGTTCAGCTCGACGCCTGTTGAGGTCGGGGATAGCGGCGGATGCGGAGGGCCGACAGGTAGTTTCCTCCTGTGCGCGGACGATCTCAGGGAGCCAGACGATGACGACGGCGCTGGTCACCGGATGTGCCGGCTTCGTGGGTAGCCATGTCTGCGACCTGCTGCTCGAACGGGGCGAACACGTGCGCGGAGTTGACGCGTTGACCGACTACTACGACGTCGGTCAGAAGCGTGAGAGCTTGTCCGAACTCACCGCCCACCCGCGCTTCGATGGAATCGTCGCAGACATCGTCGAGATGTCGCTCGATGTGCTCGACGGCGTCGACGTGATCTACCACCAGGCCGGTCAGCCTGGCGTGCGGAGTTCGTGGCGTGATCAGTTCGACGAGTACCTCAATCGCAACGTACTGGCGACGCAACGGCTGTTGGAAGCGGCCGTGCAACGTGGTGTCGAGCGGTTCGTGTACGCGTCGTCGTCGTCGCTCTACGGCAACGCCGAGCGCTATCCGGTCGACGAGTCGATGCGGCCCCAACCGTTCAGCCCCTACGGGGTCACGAAGCTCGCCGCCGAACACCTGTGTTCGCTCTACGGCACGAACTTCGGACTGTCGACGGTGTCGCTGCGGTACTTCACGGTGTACGGGCCGCGTCAGCGTCCCGACATGGCGACGTACCGCTTGTTCGAGGCGGCCCTGAACGGCACCCCGTTCCCCTTGTTCGGTTCGGGCGAGCAGTTGCGCGACTTCACCTACGTCGGCGACGTGGTGCGCGCCAACCTGTGCGCCGCCTCGGCGGATGTCGCGCCCGGTCTCGTCGTCAACATCGCCGGTGGCGGGCAGTGTTCGATGCTCGAGTTGATCGCGATGGTCGAAGACGTCACCGGCCGCTCGATCGACCTCGACCGGCAACAGCCGGAGCGGGGCGACGTGGGCCGCACCGGTGCCAGCACCGACCGCGCTCGCGAGGCGATCGGGTGGGTGCCCGAGGTCGAACTGGTCGAGGGGCTCCGTCTGCAGCACGAATGGCACCTGTCGCGTCGATGACGCTGGTGATCGCACTGCTGGTCGCGTTGGCGGCGACCCCCATGGTGGTGGTCGCAGCGCACCGTTGGGCGTTGATCGACGAGCCGAACCATCGCTCGTCGCACGTCGTGCCGATCCCGCGCGGGGGCGGGCTCGCCGTTGCGGTGGCGGCCGTGGTCGCGCTCGTCGTGACCGAGCGGGCCTCGGCGGTGATCGGGCTCGCCGTCGGCGCGAGCATCGTCGCTGCGGTCGGGCTGGCCGACGACCGCTTCGGTCTCCCGGCGGTGCCGCGACTGATCGCCCAGTTGATCGTGCCGGTCGCGGTCGGTGTCGTCGTGATCGATCGTTCCGGGGCGCGGCTGGTACTGGCGCTCGTCGTCGCCGCGTTTCTCGTGGCGGCGTACATCAACGCGTTCAACTTCATGGACGGCATCAACGGCATCTCCGGATCGCAGGCCGCGATCTCGGGCGCGTTCCTCGCCGCGGTCGGCGCCCGCATCGAAGCGCCTGCGATCACGGCCGCGGGGCTCGCCGTGTGCGGCGCGGCGCTCGGGTTCCTGCCGTACAACGCGGTCAAGGCCCGCATCTTCCTCGGCGACGTCGGCTCGTACTTCCTCGGCTTCTGGCTGGCGGGGTTGGCACTGCTCGTCGTCGACGCCGGCGTCGCCGCTGCGGTCGTCGCCGGACCGTTCGTGCTCTACGTGATGGACACGTCGGTGGTGATCGTCCGACGCGCACGTCGCGGCGATCGGTTGACCGAGGCTCATCGTGAACACGCCTATCAGCGGTTGACGCAGGCCGGCTGGAGCCACCTGTCCGTCACTGCCGTGTGCGCAGCCGTGTCGGCGGTCTGCGCGCTCATCATGTACGCGCTGATCGACAGTGCCGGCCGGCTCCAGGTAGCGGGCCTCGCTGTGTGCGTCGTGATCGTGGCCGGGTATCTGGTGTTGCCGGGGTTGCTCGACCGCCGCGTGGAGGGGGAACGCAGATGACGAATCCATCCGTGATGTATCTCGTGACGGAGCCGTGGTACTTCGCGAACCACCGGCTCGATCATGCCAAGGCGCTGCTCGGTGCCGACTTCGATGTGCACGTCGCGACCCGCCGTGGTGATCGGTGGGACGAGCTCGTCGCCGCCGGGCTCGAGGTGCACGAGGTCGATCTCGCCCGGGGTTCGGGAAGCCTGAGCGGGTGGTGGTCGGAGATCCGGTCGGTGCGCCGACTGGTGCGCGAGCAGCGACCCGACGTGGTGCACGCCGTCGCCCTCAAGCCGCTGGCGATCGCGCTGGCGCTGATCCTGATGCGGAACCGGCCGTCGTTGATCCTCGGCGTGAACGGGTTGGGCATCAGCGCCGCCGAGTCGGGGCGGCGGATGCGGGTGATTCGTTCGGTGATCAAGTCGGCGAGTCGGCTGCCGCGCGTGACGCTGCTGTTCCAGACCCGAGCCGATCAGCGCGCCCTCGGCGAGGCGCGTGGCACGGTCATTCCCGGAGTCGGCGTCGACACCGAACGGTTCCTGCCCTGCGAACGGTCGGACGCTCCTCCGACCGTCGTCGTCTATCTCGGTCGGGCGGTCGCGTCGAAGGGCTTGACCGACCTCGCCGATGCGTGCGAACTGGGCGGACTCGACGGCGTCGAGTTGCATCTGTACTGCGCCAACGATCCGACGAGCCCCGGCGCGCTGACCGAGGTGGAGATGGAGCAGCTCCGCCGGACGCCCGGGATCATCATGCACGAGCCCACAGCGCAGCCGCAGGAGGTGCTGGGTCGGGCCCACGCGGCGATCCTGCCGTCCCGCGCCGGCGAAGGTGTGTCGAAGTTCGTGCTCGAAGCACTCGCCTGTGGTGCCCCGGTGCTGCTGTCCGCCGAGTCGGGCAGCGGCGAGGTGATCTCCGCGGGCGAGACCGGACTCGTCTTCGCAGCCGCCGACGAACGTTCGATTCGTGACGTGCTCCACGAGTTCAGCGGGTGGTCGGCCGAGCGGTGGTCGGCGGCCAGCGCGGAGTGTCGGCAGGTTGCACTCGAGCGGTACTCGCTCGACCAGATCCTTCCGCAGATCGTCGACCTCCACCGAGCGGCAGCCGAGAGCCGGCCCCGGTGACATCGCGGATCGCGGTCCTCGGCGCGTCGGGACGGGTCGGGTCCGCAATCTGTGCCCGGCTCCGCACTCGCCACGAGGTGGTCGAGATCGGACGACGTGCCGACGAGGCAGTCGCCGATCTCGCGAGGCGAGCGACCGACGATGCCGAGCTCGTGATCAACGCCGCCGGTCTGGCACACGTCGAACGCCCGACGACGGCCGATCTGGCACGGCTGGAGACCGCCAACGTCGAGTTGCCGCTGGCGCTGGCCGAGGCGGCACTCGCCCGGGCGATCCCCATGCTCCACGTCTCGTCGGTGAAGGCGGTGGCCGACGCGCCGGCCCCCTACGGGCGCTCGAAGTACGAGGGCGACCGGCAGCTAGTGACACGGTTCGGTTCGGCGTTCGCCGACGCGAACCTGGGGCTCGTCATCCTCCGGCCGCTCGCCCTGCTCTTCCCACCGCTGGACGCCGGCAGGGTGAGCCGCCTCCGATTCCTGCGATGGTGGCCGCGATCACTCACGCCCGCGGTTCACCTGCCGGTGCTCGCACCCCGCACGTTCCTCAATGCGGTCGAGGACGCGGTCGACGAGTTGCTCGCCGGCCGCGCGCGCGGAATCGTCGCGCGCGACTTCGGTTCGAGCGAGCGCGGCACGCTCCGCGACGTGGGCGACGCGATGGCGGGCCGCGCCGGAACCTGACGCGGCAGCTCTGGGTCAGCCGTCGTCGGACTCGTGGTGGACATGGGCCCGCTGCCCGTCACGATCGAAGATCATGATCACCTCCGCGGGTCCACCGACGGCTTCGATCGCGTGCGGCGTCATCGTGGCGAACTCGGCCGCCTCGCCGGCCTCGACCACGATCTCGCGTTCGCCGAGGCGGAGCAGCACGCGTCCCTCGAGCACGAAGAACCAGTCGTGGCCCGGATGCACCCGCTGTTCGGGGCTGCGCCCGGTCGGTTCGAACCGAACCTTGATCGCCACCGTGTTACCGGTCGGCCGGCTCAGTGTCCACGTCATCCGTTCACCGGCGCGGCTGAGTGTGGGGCGGATGACGACATCGTCGTCGCTCTGCACGTCGAGCAGGGCCTCGAGCCCGACCTGGAGTGCCCCGGCGAGCGGGAGCAGCACGTCGAGGCTGATCGTGCGCTTGCCGGTTTCGATCCGGCTAATCGTCGATGCGCTGAGGTTCGATCGGGTGGCGAGTTCGTCGAGCGACAGACCCAGCGTCTGGCGCAAGCTGCGCAGGCGCGTGCGCACCACCTGTTCGATGTCGTTGAGATCGTCACCCATCGCTCACCCTCCGCCTTTCGTCTTCCAAGTCTTGCGTATTCCGCAAGAGGCATTGCACTTTGTGTCCGGCACCATATCGTCGGTTGCATGACCGAACACACACCACGTCTCGTCGAGCGGCACTGCGATGTCGCCGTGATCGGTGGCTCCGCAGCCGGGCTCGCGGCCGCCCTGCAACTCGGTCGGCAACGCCGGTCGGTGATCGTCGTCGACTCGGGTGAGCCGCGCAATGCTCCCGCCGCTCACATGCACAGCTACCTCGGACACGACGGGCTGCCACCGTCGGAACTGGCCGCGATCGCACGCGAGGAGGTTCGCAGCTACGGCGGTGAGGTGATCCAGGGGCGGGCGGTCGACGTCACAGGCCTCGCCGACGGCCACTTCCGCGTCGCGCTGACCGGCGGTCACGCGGTGATCGCCCGGCGTGTGCTGGCCGCCACCGGGCTGGTCGACGAACTGCCCGACATTCCGGGTGTCGCCGAGCACTGGGGTGGTGACGTGATCCACTGCCCGTTCTGCCACGGGTACGAGGTGCGCGACCAGCGCATCGTCCAGATCGTCACCCATCCGATGGGCCTTCACCCCGCGAGCCTGTTCCGGCAGCTCACCGATCGACTCACGCTCGTGCTGCACGACGGCGTGCAATCCGACCACGAGGAACTCGACCGGTTGCGCTCCGCCGGGGTGGAGGTCGTCGACGAACGGGTCGAGCGCATCGTCACCGGCGGCGACGGACACGTCACCGCGGTCGCGCTGGTCGATGGCCGCCACCTCGCAGCCGATGCCGTCGTGATCGGTGCCCGCTTCCGCGTACGCGTCGAGCCGTTCGTGTCGCTCGGCGTCGAGTCGCAGGCTCACCCGAGTGGGCTCGGCGACGTCGTCGTGACCGGACCGACCGGCGAGACGTCGGCGCCGGGGGTGTACGCCGCGGGCAACGTCACCGATCCGTCGCAGCAGGTGTTGCAGGCCGCAGCCGACGGCAGCCGGACCGGCGGCATGATCAGCTTCAGCCTGGCCGGGGACGACCTCGCCGTTGCTGCTCGTCCGCCGGCCAATGCCGTCGACTGGGATCATCGATACGGCGGCGACCAGATCTGGAGCGGCAACCCCAACGGCACTCTGGTCGCCCAGGTCGACGGTCTCGAGCCCGGCCGAGCACTCGACGTCGGCGCCGGTGAAGGAGGCGATGCCGTGTGGTTGACCGAGCAGGGCTGGCAGGTGACCGCCACCGACATCTCCCGGCGCGCACTCGCTCGCGTCGCCGCCGCGGCCGAGGCGCGTGGGCTCGCCGTCGAGTGCACGTTCGCCGACGCCAACGCATCCGAGCCGTTCCCGGCGGAAGCGTTCGATCTCGTGTCGGCGCAGTACGCGTCGATCCCGCGCACGCCCGACGGTCGTGGCGTGGCCAATCTGCTCGGAGCGGTCGCACCCGGTGGCGTGCTGCTCGTCGTCGGCCACGACCTCACGCCGATGCGGACCGCGATCGACACCAGCGAGCACAGCCGCCCCTTCGATCCCGATGCCTACGTGCGGGTCGACGACGTCGTCTCGGCGATCACCGGCTCACCCGATTGGACGATCGAGGTGCACGAGACGACCCCGCGCCCGCCCGGCGCCGCGTCGGGCGCTCACCACGTGGACGACATCGTGCTCAGAGCCCGCCGAGTCTCGACGCAGCCTGGCTGAGCTGGTCGCAGACGCGGTCGTCGACGTCGTCGAGCTCGATGTCGAAGTGGGTGGCGAGCATGGCGATCGTCGCCGCCAGCCAGTCGTGGTTCTCACCGCGCAGTCGAACGGTGGCGCGGCCGTCGCGCAACGTCTCGATGTCGTCGGCGAGCCAGCGGGCGAAGTTGCGGACATCGTCGGCCGAGCCGCTGACGGTGACCGTCGCGGTGTACTCCACGATCGCGGATCGCATCCCGTTGCGCACGAACGTGACCGCGTCCTCCGCGGGCAGCTCACGCGGTTCGAAGCGAGCGCCGGCGAGCGTCGGCAGACCGCTCATCCGATCGACCCGGAACGTGCGGAAGTCGGCGCGACGGACGTCCCACGCGACGAGATACCAGCGCCGGCCCGCAGCGACGAGTTGGTGGGGCTGGACGAGTCGGGCCGACTGCTCGCCGTCGCGGCGTTCGTAGTCGAAGCGAACCTCTTCGTGGTCGCGGCAGCCCTGGCTGAGCACGGTGAGCGCTTCGGCCGACACGAGCGTGCCGGTCGGCCCGCCCCAGGTCATCACCTCCACGCTCGATCGCAGCGCCTCGATCCGGCGCCTGATCCGGTCGGGCAGGATCAGGTCGAGCTTGGTCATCGCTGCCAGCGCGGCGTCCTCGATGCCGCCGATCGCAGCCAGGGCGGTACTGCGCAGGCCGACGACGAGCGCCATCGCCTCGTCGTCGTCGAACAGCAGCGGGGGAACGTGGGCGCCGACGGCCAGGCGGTATCCGCCGTCGGTGCCCGGCTCGGCGTCGACCGGGTAGCCGAGTTGGCGCAACCGGTCGACGTCGCGGCGGACCGTCCGTTCGCTCACCTCGAGCCGTCCGGCGAGCTCGCTGCCCTTCCAGTAGCGGTGGGTCTGGAGCAGCGAGAGCAGAGCGAGTGTGCGAGCGGTCGGGTCGTTCATCAGGTGTGGTTGATCAGGTGTGGTCAGTCGTAGTCGTTCACCATGCGGACGCTGAGGAACAACATGAGCCCCATCGCCACGGCGACCACACCGAACCCCTTCGCCAGCGACGGCCCGTCGAAGCCGACGAGGATCAGCGAGCGGGCCGCTTCCATCACGTAGGTGACCGGGTTGAACGTGGCGGCGATCTCCATCGGCCGGGTGAGCTGATCGCGCGGCACGAAGTTGGGGGTCAGGAACAGCAACGGGAAGAAGATCATGCTGGCGCCCTGCGTGGCCGCCGCGCTGCGGGTTCGCAACGAGATCAGCTGCATGAAGCCGCTGAACACCATCGCCCACAGCGCCACCAGCAGGATCAACAGGAGGAAGCCGGCCACACCCGACTCGATCCGGATGCCGAACAGCAGTGCCAGGAACACCATCACGGCGGCGACCGCCGCGGTCTTCACGAACTCGGCGTAGAGCCGGCCGAGCACCAGCGACATCCGGGAGATCGGTGTCGCCCGCAGCTTGTCGAAGTAGCCGCCCTCGATCTCTTCGACCAGGTACAGCGCGGCACCGCCGAACGACGCCGCGAGCAACAGCGAGGCGGGGAGCTGGAACGCCCCGTAGTTCTGGCCTTCGAGGAAGGGTGTGCCTTCGGACGGGAAGATGCGTGCGGCCTGACCGACGTTGACCACGAGGAAGAACAACGGGATGAACATGGTGGGCAGCAGTGAGTCGGGCGTCCGCAACGACTCGCGGATCGCACGACCACCGAGGATCAGCGAGTCGTTGGCCGCACTCGTGACGCGGCGCCGTTCGGGTGTGCTGTCGGTGGGGACGGTTTCGGTGATGACGGACATGATCAGACTTCTTTCACTTCGCCCGCGACACGTTCGCGGGTGCGGCCGGTGGCATCGAGGAACACGTCGTCGAGCGTGGGGTCGGTGCTCCGACCGGTTCGCTCGCGGAGTTCCTGTTTCAACGAGTGGGGTGTTCCTTCACGGATGATGCGGCCGTCATCGATGATCGCCAGACGGTCGCAGAGTTGATCGGCTTCCTCGAGGTACTGCGTGGTGAGGAACACGGTGGTGCCGCGGCGGTTGATGCGGCGGACCTCGTCCCAGACGGTGATCCGACTCGCGGGGTCGAGCCCTGTGGTCGGCTCGTCGAGGAACAGCACCTCCGGCTCGTGAACGAGCGCCGAGGCGAGGTCGAGTCGGCGCTTCATGCCGCCCGAGAACCCCTTCACGCGTCGGTCGGCCGCGTCGGTCAGTTCGACCAGGTCGAGCAGCTCGGCCGCCCGGGCCGCAGCCTCGGTTCGTGACATCCCGAACAGTCGCGACTGCAGCGTGAGGATCTCGCGTGCGCTCTGGCGGCTGTCGAGCCCGGCCTCCTGCAGTGCCACACCGATCTTGCGGCGGGCACCGTGTGGGTCGGCGGCGACGTCGACACCGCCGACGTAGGCCGCACCGCCGGTGAGGGTCATCAACGTGGTCAGCATCCGTACGGTGGTCGACTTGCCGGCCCCGTTCGGCCCGAGGAATCCGAACACCTCCCCGGCGGCGACCTCGAGATCGACGCCGCGCACGGCCTCGACCTCGTCGTCGCCCGATCCATAGGTCTTGCGCAGCCCGACGGCGGTGATCGCGGCCATCGCGGTCATGTGGCGACCTCCCGGTGAGGTTCGTTCGGCATGGTGATCTTCATGTTCGGCTCCTTGTGATGCTTGGACGGTGCCGATCATGCACTCCGATGCGGACAGATCCTGTCCGCATGACCGTAGCTGTTTCGGCGGTTTCTCAACGTTGCTTCATCGTTCGTCGACGAGGTTGTCCGGCGGGAGACGTCCGTTATCGTGCGCCACCCTTATGCAGAAGTCAGCCGTACCGCGACACCGTTCCCTCCTCCACCCCTTGCTCGCAGGAGCGCTCGTCGTCGGTCTGGCCGCCTGCGGCGGTGGCGACGACGATGTGGCGGAGACTCCGCTCGACACCGCAACGGCGGCGGATTCCGTGGAGACCGACGTGTCGGTCGAGCAGCCCACGGACGAGACCGCGGGAACGGAATCGACTGCCGACGCGACAACGTCCGATGAGACCGACGCCACCGATACGACGTCCGACCTGGACGAGAGTGGTGCGGATCTCGATCTGCCGCCGGATCCCGATCCCGACGCCACGGCCGACGATCACCCCGACTTCGAGTGGGCCGCGTGCTCGCCGGAT
>CAXBAZ010000002.1:0-26467 GCA_963973395.1 uncultured Acidimicrobiaceae bacterium | reverse complement strand
GTCGCACGCGCCGAACTGCTCGACCCCGGGCACTCGACACGGCAGTCACGCCAGTACCGCGTCACGCGCCGGCTGCTCGGCCGGGGAGGCGCTGAGCGGGTCGCTCAGGTCAAGGGGCGCTTGCGGTCGACCGCGGCCGGCGTCGATGCACGGGGGTCTGTGGGAGCGCTCACCGTCGAAGCCTCGGCGAGCGATCTACCTCGGCTGCGCGGGGCCGCGCTACGACTTCTGGCGCCGCATCCCGAGGGAACCGCGTGGCGCACAGGTGCGACGGAACCCACCGGGCGCGACCCGGCGATCGAGCGTGCCGTTGCGCCATACCGAACCCCCGTTGCCTTCGAGGGGCCCCCCGGGTCAGACGTGGGCTGAGCGCCCCCTTCAGCACGTTTCGGCCACTGCTGACTTCGCCGAACGCTCTCCGTGCGCTCGGGGCGCCGGAACGTGCAACTTTTCTTTAAGAACCGCCTCGGACATGTCGATGCAGCCCTGGTCACCAACCGTGGAGGGAACGCATGTCCAAGGGACCGTTCAGAACGATAAGCCTGGTGCTCGGAGCGCTGGCCATGACGCTCACAACGATGGTCGTCGCCACCGACGCCGTGCGTGCTGATGCCGGAGGAGTCAAGGCGCGAAGCGCCGACGCCTTCGTCGAATCGATCGGGGTGAACACGCACTGGCACTACGGCGGCACCCCGTACCGGGACGCGTCTTCCCAGGTCAGGGATCTGCTGGTCGAGTCGGGCATCCGCCATCAGCGCGACTACCCGGTGAACATGTCGGCCATCACCGATCTCGCCAGCCGCGGTGTGAAGACCAGCGCCATGATCGCCCACCCCGATCAGGGCTCCTGGGGCGCCGCCAACTGGGAGATGGCGTTCGACAACATCAGCAAGGCGCCCCATGCCTTCTCATCCATCGAAGGCACCAACGAGCCCGACATCACGATGGGATCCGATTGGGGCTCGAAGATGCGGACGCACCAGAAGACCATCTGGGATCGGGTGAAGGGCGACCCGAACCTCCGTCACCTCCCGGTGGCGGCTCCATCGATCACCTGGGCCCACAACGCCCCTGAGATGGGTGACATCAGTGCCTGGGCCGACTGGGGCAACATCCACCCCTACCCCGGTGGACGCACGCCCGACAAGCGGGTCAGGGAGGACATCGCGGCGAGCCAGAAGTACAACGTCGGGTCGAAGCCGGTGATCGCAACCGAGACCGGCTACCACAACATGGTGCCCTCCAACACCGGCCACCGAGGCACGCCCGAAGGTGCCGAGGCCACGTACCTCCCTCGCTTGTACCTGCACTACTTCGACATCGGGGTCCCGCGGACGTTCTCCTACGAGTTCATCGACCAGAAGACGACCCTGCACGCAGAGAGCCGGTTCGGCATGGTGCGCCACGACCTGACGCCGAAGCCGGCCTACCACGCCGTGAAGAACCTCATCAGCCTGCTGGGGGATCCGGGCTCGCCCTTCGACACGGGCAGCCTCGACTACGAGCTCTCGAACACCGCCTCGCTCACCCGCCACGTCCTCCTCCAGAAGCGCGACGGCACCTTCTGGCTCGCCGTGTGGCAAGAGAGCTCGATCTGGGACGAGGTGAACGGCCGGACGCTGGACCCGGCTGATCGCAGCTTGACCCTGACGCTTCCCTCAGGCAGCGACGTCACCACCTACTCCCCGAACAGGGGGGTCACGCCGACGGCCCAGGCTTCCGGCGTGTCGTCCATCCCGGTCCGGTCGTCCGAGCAGGTGACCCTCGTCGCGGTCGACGCCGGTCAGGGCCCCGCAGCTCCCACGAGCCCTTCGGTGGAGGAGCCGACGCCTGAGCCCGAGCCTGCTCCGGACACGGTGTCCGAGCCCGACGTGGCGCCGGATGACGCGAGCGACACCGAGACCTCGAACCTGCTCGAGGACGGGTCGGCGACCCTTGAGGGCGTGAGCGCCTCGGACACCGTCTGGCAGCGCCGGTCGCGCGGCGCCACCTCGTCACCGGTCGTCTCCAGCTCGAGTTCGCTCGCGATCGAGGGCGATCAGTCCCTGCTGCGGACCAAGGACGGCACGGCTGCCACCAACTGGGACCCCTGGCAGTCCGCCGTCGGACGTGATCCCGTGCTACCCGTCGCCGCAGGAACGTCCTACACGTTCCGCGCCGACCTCCGCTTGCCGGACGCCCCGTCGACGGTTCGTGCCATCATCGAGTTCTTCGACGGTTCGGGAAACCTGGTCGGGAGCGGGACCGCGGTTGGAGGGCCCACCGCCGTCGGGTCGAGTCCGCAGGTCGTGGCGGTGACCGGTACCGCGCCTTCGGGCGCAGTCGCCGCTCGTGTCTTCCACCGGGTCGACGCGATGGCGGCCAACGCTCGCATCGTCGCTGACCGGTTCTCGTTCCACCCGGGCACTGACACGTCGTTCGGTACGTCGACGACGACGGCCCCTCCGACGACGACGGCCCCTCCGACGACGACGGCCCCTCCGACGACGACGGCCCCACCGCCCACCGACACTGCAGGACTCGATGCATCGAACCTGTTCGATGACGCGTCGGCGACCCTCGACACAGCTCCTCGGGTCCGCGACACTGCGTGGATACGTCGGTCCTCGGGTGGGTCGGCCCCGAAGCTGACCGGCGACAGTGGCCTGGTCGTCTCCGGGACTACGTCCCTGCTGCAGTCCGTGGGCGGCTCCTCGGCGCGGAACTGGGACCCCTGGCAGTCCACGCTGCATCGGGGGAACGACCTGCTCCCCGTCACGCCCGGTGCCTCCTACACCTTCCGGGCCACGCTTCGCTTGCCGGACTCGCCCGCTGGTGTCCGGGCCATCATCGAATGGGTCGATGCGTCGGGCCGTCTGCTGCGGGGCGCAGGCGCAAGCGCAAGCACGCTCGTCGGAAACGTTCCGCAGAGCGTCAGCGCTACCGCCGTGGCGCCCTCAGGTGCAGTCGGAGCGAGGGTCTTCCACCGGATCGACTCGATGGCGGCCCACGCCCGGGTCGTCGGAGACGACTTCTCCTTCCACGCCGCCTAGCGCTCGCGGGCGCCTCGCCGAGCCCCTGCCCCTTCCGGGCGCAGGGGCTCGGCGATGTCGCGCAAGAACGCATCCAAGTCCTCGGACGTGCCGACTTCCGCCATGGGGGAGTTGAGGTCTGTCGGGTACTCGTCACCCGATGGCCTCTCGAACGAACGGGTGCGCAGCACCCATCCGGCTCTGCTCCGCATGCGGTCGGCCAGTTCGAGGACGGATCTCGGCACGGAGGGTCCGGTCGAGCGGGCGATGAAGGAGGCCGGGCTGCCCCATCGTCCCGAGCTGCGCTCTACGGGGAAGAGGCGGTCCACTACAGCGAGGGCCGCTCGTAGCGGCGCTGGGAGGAGCGAGCGGATCACCCATGCGGGGATCGGAGCCGCCACCACCCGCCGACTGCGAGCCAGTACGAGCCCGGTCGAGAGGCTGGTCCTCCACGATCGGGCCCGCTCCACCACGGCGTCCCAGTCCTCGATCGATCGGGCGAGGTTCGCGGTGTCGACCAGCCACACGAGGCGATCGGCACCCTCGCTGCACGCGTGCATGGTCACGTGGAGGAGGGAGTCGACAGCGTCTGTGGTCAGCACGCGTCGATCGTCGATCACCACCGCTCGGCTCCGATCGAAGATCGAGTCCATGTCGATCGAGTGCGATCGCCGTCGTTCCTCGCTGAAGAGCAGGTGCCAGTGCAGGTCGACCGCTGTGCCGTGCGGGCCGACGAAGTTGAGCTGGCCGGCGACCTTCTCGGCGATGCGCCGCAGGTTCCGATCGGCGAGTCGGAAGTGTGCTGCCCGCAACGACGTCACCGCGTCGGCGAAGTCGCGCCTTCTCACGATCACGTCGAGATCGCCGTACAGGCGCAGTCCGGGTCGCCGGTATGCCACCTGGGACAGCGCCGGCCCCTTGACCACCAACCAGTCGGTGCCGGCGGCATCGAGTACGTCACCGAGCTCAGCCATGTCGACAACAGCCCGGTGGTGGACGGCGCGGGCCTGAAGGGTGACACTGGCCAGGGCCATCGCCGACGAGCGCTCGAGCGCACCGGGCGGCAGCGCGTCCTGCACGAGGCCGGACAACCGGTGGTGGAGCGCCGACTGCACGAGCGCCTCGCCGCCGACCTGTCGCACCAGATCGATTGCGGGGGCCTCTCCTCGTGCACAGGCGGCGAGGATCCGGCCGACCAATCGCTTCTGTTGCATCGTCCCTCCGCCCCGCGTGCCGATCGTACAGCCTACGGAACGGGCGGGCAGGAAGAAGGCGTCCGGTAGTGTCCGCGCCGGTGAGCATCCGATTGGAGCAGGTGAGGAAGCGGTACGGCCCGGTGCTCGCCCTGGATGGTGTCACTGCGCACGTCGATGACGGTGAGGTGCTCGCGATGCTCGGAGCGAACGGCGCGGGCAAGAGCACGCTCATGCGGATCCTGGCGACAACGGTCTTGCCGGACTCCGGGATGGCCAGCGTCGCGGGCCACGACGTGGTCACGGGCGCACACGCCGCGAGGTCCTCGCTGGGACTCGTGCTCGGCGAGGAGCGGTCGTTCTTCTGGCGGTTGTCCGGGCGGAAGAACCTGGAGTTCTTCGCCGCCCTGCACGGCATGACGCGACGGGAGGCGCGTCTCGCTGCCCAAGGGGCGCTCGATGCGGTGCGGCTGGCCGACGTCGGGGACCGCCGGGTCGACCGCTACTCAGCCGGCATGCGGAGCCGGCTCGGCTTCGCTCGTGCTCTGCTCGGCGGACCAGAGGCGCTGCTCCTCGACGAGCCGTCGAGGGCGCTTGACCCGCTGATCGCCATCGAGCTTCGTGAGCTGGTGCGTGCACTGGCATCGGAACGTGGCGTGTCGGTGCTGTTCACGACCCACGACCTGCATGAAGCCGCCGCCGTTGCCGACCGTATCGTGATCCTCAGCCGCGGGCGCGTGGTCCGAGAGGTGGCTCGCGGCACCAATGCATCCCAGCTCGAGCGCATCTTGACGGCGTCGGCGCAGGACCTCTTGTGACGCAGCAAGCGACGGACGCGCACGGGTCTGTGCGGGTCCGGCCGTTCGCGCTCGTCGGTGCGTTCCTCCGGAGGGACTTCTCGATCGCGCTGTCCTACCGGCTGCCCTTCTTCGTCGACCTCGTCAACACGATGTCGAGTCTCGTCCTGTTCTTCTTCCTCGCTCGCTTCGTGGACCAGGCGACCGTGGCCGGGTCCACCTTCGCCTCCGAGCCGCTGGAAAAGGGCTACTTCCCGTTCGTCGTCCTCGGCATCGCACTGCTCGGCATCCTCCAGACGGGGTTGACCGCGTTCGACCAACGGATCCGGATGGATCAGTCCACCGGGACGCTGGAGGCGTTGCTTGCCACCCCACCCCAAGCGTGGGTGACCGTGCTCGCCAGCAGCGCTTACCAGCTCGCCTACGCCACGGTCTCGTCAGTGCTGTACATCGCCGTTGCTGCGTTCCTCTTCGGTGTCCGCTTCGACGTCCAGCCCCTCGGCGTCGCCGTCGCCGTCGTCGGGCTGCTCGCCACGGTGCTCCTCTTCGCTGCGCTCGGCATGGTGCTGGCGGCAGTCACCGTGGTCTTCAAGCGCGCGGGAGGTGTCATCGGTCTGGTCACCACCGGCCTGGCGCTGCTCGCGGGCGTGTACTACCCGTTGGAGGTGCTGCCGCGCCCGCTCGAGGTGCTCGGACGAGCCCTCCCCTTCACATGGTCGGTCGACCTCATCCGCGACTGCCTCCTCGAGGCAAAGGCGCCGGTCGGTCAGCTGGCGACCCTTCTCACGGTCGCCGTCCTCACCACCGTGCTCGCAGTACGGGTGTTCAGCGGTGCCATCGACGTGGCGAGGCGCTCGGGGACGCTCGGGCAGTACTGAGCCGGTACGGTTGCCGTCGTGACGACGCCAGCGCGGCTCGCAGACGATGTGGTGTTCGAGGTCGTGGATGGCGAGGCCGTCCTCCTCCATCTCGAGCGGGGCCGGTACCACGGCTTGAACCGGAGCGGCACGCGGTTCCTGGAGCTCCTCGTCGAGCATCGGGACCTCGAGACCGTACGTGCCGCCCTGGCTGCCGAGTACTCGGTGGATCCGGCTCGGATCGACGCCGACGTGGAGGCCCTCGTGCACGAGCTCGTCGGTGCCGGGCTCCTCGTCCTCCACGTTCCGTGAGGGCCATGGCCGTTGTTCGCACTCTGCGTGCCATTCCCTGGCGCGTGCGGATGGAAATCGTGCGAGTCGTCGCGATCGCGTTGGTCGTCGAGCTCGCGCTGCGGAGGCTTCCGCTTCCGCGGGTGGCTCGGTTGCTCGGCGTCCGCATCGCTGCCGATCGCGCCGAGAGCCCGCTGCCTGATGGTCCGCTCCCGGACGTGCTCACGGATGCTCGCCGACGGCGCGAATTCGACGCAGCGGCCCGTGTGATGCGGCATTGGCCCGCCCGCCGCATGTGTCTGCGCCGCTCGCTCGTCCTCGGGCGCCTGCTCAGGGACCTCGATCCAGCCCTCCGGCTGGGCGTCGCGCGCTCGGACGACGGGCTGCTCGCGCACGCCTGGATCGAGGTCGCCGGAGTTCGACTCGACAGCGGAGAGGTCCGATTCGTCTCTCTCGTGCAGCCTGACGTCGGCAGATGAGTCCGTTGTCGGCAACGGCTTGGGAGGTTATGGTCCGGCGAGGAGTGCGCCATCGACGGCGGACGAACATCCGAAGGAGGATGCAGGATGGCAGAGCAGGAGCACGAGTACGAGGCCCCGGAGCTGACGACCTACGGGTCGCTGACCGAGATCACCGCAGCCGGTCAGACGAACCCCGGTGGGGACTCGCAGTTCAACGGGTCGGTGTACCCGCCTGGACTCGATCGCTGAGCGGGGCTCGACCGATCGCGGGGGCGCACCCAGAGGGTGGGCCCCCGCGGATGTTTTCGGCGGGAGGATGTGACGTCGTCCCCGGTTGAGCGCCACGCCGAAGGGGCCGTCGATCAGGCCGGTGATGCAGTCTTCGAGTGGCGCAGAGGTTCACCATCCCTGCTGGTCCACCGAGGTGGACAGACGACGACGTACCCGGCTGCGCAGGATCGCGCGCTGTGGGGCGCCGGAGTCCTGAGTGACGGACGGGCGCTCGCCGATTGGCAGGCCGACCATCGGGAGTGCGGGCCGGCCGCTGCTTCCCGCCTGCTCGGGCCGTTCGCCGCGGTCCTCTGGGACGCGGTCCGCCGCAACTTCGTGCTGGTCCGGGACCGTGCGGGCACCTACGGGATCCACTGGATGCGGCGTGGCGACGTGCTGCTCCTGTCGCCCAGCCTTGACTCCCTGCTGCCGGATTCCGGCGGGATGCCCGTGCCTGACGTGACGGCAGCCGCCAGGCACCTCCACGGGATCGCACCGCCTCCGGGGTCGACGTTCGTCGACGGCATCGCCGCAGTCGAGCCTGCGACGGTCGTCGAGGTCGACGTCGAACGCATCCGCGCCACGCGGTACTGGACGCTCGAGCCGACGGCCCGTCTCCGGTTGGCGACGGATCTCGACTATGCCGAGGCCTTGCGTGCATTGCTCGATGACATCGTGCCGCAGTACGCATCGCCCGGGAGGGCTGGCATCACCCTCAGCGGAGGACTCGACTCCACCACGGTCGCTGCGATCCTTGCCTCCCGAGCGTCGACGGAGCTCGAGGCGGTCTCGTGGTCAGCGCCGGATGTGCCCACGGCCGACGAGGCGGACCGGTCCTCCCTCGTCGCCGAGCGCCTCGGCATCCCGATGCGCCGAGTGCGAGCGGACCGATGGCTCCCCTGGAGCTCCGCCGTCACGGCCGGCCGCGCCGCGGCATGGCGGCCCTACGGACTCTTCGCGGAGCTCTTGGACGCCACCTTCGTTCAGCTTGCACGGAGCGGGCTGGAGGTCGCGTTCACGGGCGTGCCCGGCGATCCGCTCTTCGGGAACTCGATCAACCCCGCACCGGACCTCCTCCTGACCCGGCAGTGGCGAAGGATGCGCACGGAGCTCGAGGCCCAGGCCCGCATCTTCGGCCTGTCCCGGGCCACCGCGCTGCGCCGCCGGCTGATCGGACCGATCGCGCACACCTACGTGCGCACGTGGGCGCGTGGGCGCGCCGCGACACCCGATCCGATTGCATGGCTCGCCGACGGGCTCCGAGCCGAGTGGCCCGATCTCGCTCGTCAACCGTCGCCCGCGCCCCGTCAGGTCCTTCTCCCGGGCCGCCGTGACCGCTTCCGCGACCTCGTCCATCCGTTCCAGACCCATACGCTCGAGAATCTGACACGGCATGCTCATTCGCACGGAATCGATCTTCGCCACCCGCTCTCTGATCACCGGCTCGTCGAGTTCGCTGCGTGCCTGCCCACCGAGCAGGCGACCTACCAGGGAGTCGACAAGCACGTCGTACGGTTGGCGATGCAGCCGCTGCTCCCCTCTGCGATCGTCGACCGTCCCTGGAAGACGGTCCAGACGGACCTCATGCACGCCGGTCTTCGGGGTCCAGGCCGGAGGTCCGTCGTGGAGCTCGCAACCGACATGGCGCTCGCCGCAGCCGGCGTCGTCGATGAGGCGCGCTTCCGTCGGGTCTGCGATGACTATTTGGCGGGACGCCACGATGAGCTGGCGTTCTGCCACACGCTGGCACTCGAGGAGTGGATTCGGGAGCGGTGGTGAAGAGCTCAAGCCATGAAGGTGATGACCGCCTGAGGTCGCTGGCTGGACATGCCCGATCGCTCGCGTCCAGACGCCGCTGCATCGGCCACCGAGAGGTGGAGTCGCTCGTCGATCGACTGGCTGCTCGCATGCTCGAGGATCTCGGGCGGCAGCGCATCGAGTCGCTGCAGTTCCGCGCGATCCCGCGGGGTGGGTTGATCGTCCTCGGCCATCTGGCCTACGCGCTGCAGCTGCGGCCGGAGCAGCTGAGCCCCCGTTCCGACTCCCCGGGCCAAGTCTGCATCGTCGACGACTGCTCACTGTCCGGGCATCGGTTCGGCGGGGCTCTCGCGGCGTCGCCGCCCGGCACGGTGGCAGTGTTCGTTCATCTGTTGTCCCATCCCCAGCTCCGCAGGTCGATCAGTCGGGCTCACCCCGAGGTGACCTGCTTCGCTGGCGAGGACCTCGTCGTTCAGGGTGCTCAACCCGACGAGAGAGGTGACGGCGGTGATCTCTGGGCGGGTCGCAACGTCCCCCATGCCTACTGGCGCGGGCAGACGGAAGCGCTCGCCTTCCCGTGGTCCGAGCCCGACGTCGCTCAGTGGGACCCGCGCACGGAGCGGGTAGAGCAGGGATGGCACCTCGCATCCCCGGACCACTGCGCCAAGAACCGCTACGCCCTCGGGCCGCCGCGCGGCGATCTCGAACCGCCCCGGTGGCAGGTCCCCGAAGACGTGGCGTACGGGGTCTTCGATGGCGAGCTGCTCCTCTACCGCAACGCGGATGGAACGCTCCACCAGCCGAGCAGGGAGGGGGCGCTCATCTGGCGGCTGCTGGCTCGCTACGGAACCGCTCGTCCAGCGGTCGAGGCCTTGGTCGACGCCTATGGTGTGGATCCTGTGGTGGCGGAAGCGGACGTGGACCGGTATGCGAGCACTCTGCATGGCGCCGGGCTGCTGGAGCCGACGTCCGGATGAGCCAGCACAGGCTACGTTCCGGGTGCTACGGGGTGACGATCGAGACGGACCTGCCGCTGGCGAACGCCATGGGTGAGGGGGATGGCGACGACACCGTCACGGTCGTGCTGTGCGACGGGCCCTTCGAGGCATCGACGCTCGACCGAGGAGGCGTGCTCGTCGCCTCCGACCATCGTGCGGACGACGACACTCCCGTCGCCAGTCTCCACCGGCTGGACGATGCCGTCGTGATGCGAGTGCACTCGGTTGCGGACTACCGCCTCGTCGATGATCGCATCGAGGTTCACGTCATCGATGAGTCGAGGTTGGACCTCATCGAGCTTCACGTGCTCGGCCCCGTGCTCTCTCTCTGGCTGGAACGGCGGGGTGTGGTAGCCCTGCACGGGTCAGCCGTCGAGGTGCCCGACGGGGCGATCGGCTTCCTCGCTCACCAGGGAGCCGGGAAGTCGACGCTCGCTGCGACGCTCGTGGCCGCCGGGGCTGCGCTACTTGCCGACGACGTCCTCGCACTCGAGGTCGACGGCGACGGCGACGTGTCGTGTCGGCCAGGCTTTCCGATCATGCGGATGTGGCCGGAGCAGGCGTCAGCCTTCGTCGGCGCTGACACCGAGCTCGACCGCGTCCACTCCGGCACGGACAAGCGGCGGGTCCCCGTCGGCTACGGGGGATTCGGCACCTTCTGTGACCGCACCATGCCGCTTCGGACGCTCTACCTTCCGGAGCATGACGACACCGTGTCCGGTGTCACCGTCGAGGTCGTCTCGGGCTCCGATGCACTGGTGGAGCTGCTCCGTCACTCCTTCGTCGGCGTGCTGGCGGAGGCGGTCATCGGACCAGCTCGCATCAGACGCGTGGCGCAGATCGCCAGGCGTGTCGAAGTCGCGCGCTTGCGGTTCCCGTCGGGCCCCGTCGGCCTCGGTCTGGTGCTCGAGCACCTCGGGTTCAGTGGACAGACCGAGCGGACCGTCTCGTGAGCGCTCGGAACGAGACGTCGACGATCGCCGTCGTGGTGCCGACGTACCGGCGGCCGGACTACTTGTCGCAGTGCCTGCGGGCGCTGGCGGCGCAGGTCCGCCCCGCAGATGAGCTTCTGGTGGTCGTCCGTCCCGACGACCACGAGTCGATGGCCGTCGCCCGGTCGCAGGCTGATGTGGTCCGCATCGTTCTCGTCCACGAGCCCGGACTGGTTGCGGCGCTGACCGCTGGCGCCAGAGCTGCAACGGCAGACATCGTGGCCTTCACCGACGACGATGCTGAACCGAGGATGCAGTGGACGCGCCGTCTCCTTGAGGCGTTCGACACGCCGGAGGTCGGCGCCGTGGGCGGGCGCGACATCGTCGACGGCGACGCCCCGCTGCCCAGAGCGGTCGTTGGTCGTGTCGGCCGGTGGGGCAAGGTCGTCGGCAACCACAGCCGCGGCACAGGCGGACCCCGCTCGGTCGACGTGCTGAAGGGTGTCAACATGGCGTACCGGCGCGAGGCACTGGCTCTACCGGTCGGCTACGTCGGTACCTCGACACAAGCCCATTCGGAGGTGGCCATGGGCCTGTGGGCGCGAGGACAGGGTTGGAGGATCCTCTACGACCCCTCCATCACCGTCCGACACCACGAGGCGCCGAGGAATGCGGCGACCGCACGCGAGCGCTGGCAGTCCGATGCTGGCCGGCAGGCGGCGTACAACCTCGTCGCCGGCATGCTGGCGGCCCGGCCGGAGCTGTTCTGGCGGCGTGCGCTGTACGGCCTCTTCGTCGGCGATCGCGGCACCCCGGGTTTCGCCAGGGCTGCATTGTCGTTGGTCCAGGGCCGCCCGCACGAAGCCCGGGCGCTGTGGCCGTCCCTCGCCGGCCAGCTCGCCGCCCTGCGGGCGACGCGGCGTGGCGACGGCGTCGTCATCGAGCCGATCTGCTCCCGCTGAGATCCATGCCAAAGGAGAGCCAATTGTCTGCATCGCCCGGAGTCTGCGTCACGATCCCGACCAAGAACCGTCCAGAGAAGCTCCGTCGCTGCCTGGATTCGCTCGCGGCGGCCCGCTCCAACAGGGGGTTCACCGTGCACGTGTGCGACTCGAGCACCGACGACGCAACCCGCCAGCAGGTGCGGGAGGTGTGCGGTGCCCATGACTTCGTCGATCTGGTGCTGCACGACGGCTGGAACGCAGGCATGGCGCGCAACGTCTGCACTCGGTCCGCGAGCGAGGACCTCATCGTCAGCGTCGACGACGACGTCCGGGTCGAAGCAGACGCAATCGACCGCCTGGTCGAGGCATACCACACGTACCCGGCGCGCTCGGTGGTCGCAGGTAGCGTCCGGTGGGGCGGTGAGTACACGGCCGTGCAGGACGGGAGGACTGCGATCAAGATGCGGCGAATCGGGTATGGGCGGCCGATCGAGGACGGGGAGGCCCCCGACTTCCTCGTCACGGCATTGTTCCTCTATCCGCGGTGGATCGGCTTGATGTGCCCGTGGAACGAACGCATTCCCACGTCTGACGATCGCTTCGTGGGGGCGGTGTGGCGCAGTCGTGATGTGCACCTGGCGTGGGCGCCGGAGGCGCGCGGCGTCCACGACGACGACCACGTCCTCGACCGCTTCGAGCCGGAGCAGCAGCTCAGCCACGTATACGCGAACCTCTTCGATGCGGTCATGGCGAACCCCCGTCCGCTCCGTGCGTTGGAGTACGAGGTCCTGGGCTTCGCTGCAGGTCTCAAGGCCTTCGGTCGCTCCGCCGCAGGACTCCGACATTTCGTGAAGGCGTGGACGGATGGCCATCGCCAGCTCATCCGCGACCGCGTGTACCTGCGCGAACTGCTGGAGCGGCCGGAGCCGCGTTGACCTAGATGCGCGCCGGTCGTCCCACGAGGGGCCTGCCGATGAGGTCTGCGTCGTCCTTGCCCAGGAGCGCCAAGATCGTCCGAGTGAGGTCGGCGACGTCTCCGTCGGCCAGCCGGCCGGCTTCGATCCCCGCTCCCGCCGCCACCACCCAGCCGTGGTTGCTGTGCTCGCCCGGGCGCATATAGGGCGCTGGACCGACCATCCCGACGTCGGGGTGGCGGATCCGGTCGGTGATGGCGTTGAAGCTGACGATGAGGTCAGCATCGAGTGCCGGCAACGCGAAGGGATCGTCGCCGCGATGCATGACGATGTCCTTGACGATCGGCTCCCCGGTCCGACCGTCGACCACCCGGCGCAGATCGTCTGCCAGCTCCTCGCATGCCCGAGCGAACTCCGATGGCGGCACGATGCCGGATCCTTCGCGGCCCTCGACGTTGATGCGGAAGTGGGCGTCGGAGAAGGAGGGCAGTGCGAACGCCCGCATCTCTGGCCAAAATGGGCGGTACCACCGCGCCAGGC
Organism: uncultured Acidimicrobiaceae bacterium; assembly: GCA_963973395.1. Taxonomy (GTDB): domain Bacteria; phylum Actinomycetota; class Acidimicrobiia; order Acidimicrobiales; family Ilumatobacteraceae; genus Ilumatobacter. Next base: position 13,501 of record CAXBAZ010000002.1, on the reverse strand, counting down.
TGCCGGCGGGGACGATGTCCGGTACGGCGCTGCCGGCTTCCCGGGTCTCCTCCGGGAAGGGGCGCCGGTCGATCTGGTGCCACACCGCAGGTAGCGACCGTTCCCGCACCAGACCCTTGACCTGGCGGGCAGCGCTGACGACGCGAGGTGGCAGCTGGTACTTGGCCATCGTCGCAACACGCTCGACGACCGAGCCTCGACGCGCCTTCAGCAGCGGTCGCACGTCGACGCACTGGCGCAGGTACTCGAACACGTGGCGGTGTGGAGGGAGCTGCAGCCAGGCGTCGCCTTCGGCGGCCTGCTCGAGTCGCATGAACGGCCGTCCGGCGTGCTGACGGAAGAGCAGCTCGGGCAGCAGCACGAGCGCTGGCACGTCGCCGGCGTTGCTCTCCATGCCGTGCGCGGCGAAGGCCATGACGGTGGTGTCGTCGCCCACGGATTCGAGCACCTCGCCCAGCGCCGAGTCGACGGCCATGTAGACCTGCCGGAACAAGTCGGCCGCCAACCCCGCCGTGGGGATGTCGTGCAGCGGGTGCGCCGGATCGATGCCGTGGAAGTAGTGGTGGCCCGCCGAGTGGGTCTCGCCCCAGGCGGTGAGAAACAGCTCCCAGTCCGGGTGCTCCTCCATCAGCCAGCGGACGATCTTCGCTCGCCGCCTTGCCCCTTCGATGAGGGCCTCGGCCATCTCTCGCATGAGGCGCTCGCTGTACCAGCTGATCTGGTTGTCGGATCGGGCTGCTGGGTGTGGCCCGAAGCGGCGGGTGATCTCGTCGAAGAGGCCAGGGGGTGACGACGTGCGTGGGAACATCGGCGAGTGGGCGCCCCACGCTGACACCTGGATGCCGTCGACGTCAGCGGCGAGCGACATCTGGGGGACGTCGAAGACGATGGTCCGCAGATCGCGGCCGGCGTAGAAGGGACGACCCAGGTAGGTGCCCTGCACGGAGCACTCGTAGGTCTGGGGGTCGAACAGGTTGGGACCCCAGTAGCCGAGCCGCTCGGGGTCACCACCCGTCAGCAACGGGATGTGGGCTGACTCGGCTCGGTACGACGAGTCGCGAAGAAGCGACGACGAGGCCCCTCGCCGCCGGAGCTCGGCGATGTGAGGGAGATCACCCGCCGCAACCATCTCATCGACAACACTGCGCTCCGCAGCGTCGAGACAGACCGCCAACAGCCTCATGGCACGACCTCGCAGGTTCTTTCGACGTGGAATGGTTCCGCTGCACCAAGCCTATGGCTGGCCGACTCTGCTCGCTACTGGAACCGATCGTCGCCCGTTAGCATCAGTCCGCCGACGACTGGTGGGAGGTGGCTGTGGACCACGGCGATCGACGACGTAACGACGAGCTCACCCTCCGTGAGCAGCTCAAGGAAGCCCACGACATCAATCGGGGTTCGTGGCTCACGCCCTCGTGCCAGGCGGTGTGCCTGCATGCCATCACGAACTGGGCCTGTCGCCAGCGGTCGGCCATCGGCCTCCCGGTGCGCGTGGCCTGCCGTCTCGCATACCTCTTCGTCCGCAACGTGTACGGCATCGAGCTCCCCACCCCGGTACGCCTCGGTCGGCGCTTCCAGCTCAATCACCAGGGCATCATCGTGATACACCCGCACGCGGTGTTCGGCGACGACTGCGTCGTCCGCCAGGGGGTGACGATTGGTGCGGCGAGGGTTGGTCGTGACCGGGGCGGTGTCGACTTCAACGACGACCACCCCAGCTTCGGCGACCGCGTCGACGTCGGCGCCGGCGCTGTCGTCATCGGGCGCATCCACATCGGCGATGACGTCAAGATCGGACCGAACGCCGTGATCACGTCTAACGTTCCGGACGGAGCGATCGTCGTCGCGCCACCTCCGCGCGTCATCAAGCCGCGCGCCGACGGCCTCACCGCGAGGGCCACGGGTTCAGCGCCGTGAGCGACGCCGTGGAGCAGGCGATCGAGCAGGCGCGTCAGCGTCGCGCTGCGGGCGACGACCGGTCGGCGATCAGCTTGCTCGAGCCGGTGCTGGCCGGTCACGAAGTGCCCCCTGCTCGCGCCTGCCTGCTCCTCGCCCGGTGCCACGATGCGCTCGGAGACGAAGTGGAGGCGAGTCGCTGGGTCGTGCGCGCCATCGATGCGGACGACGATCTCATCACCTGGCAGACGGCGGCACGCCTCGCTCGACGGATGGGTGGGCTGCCGAGCGTGACCGTCCGACGGAGCGAACGCTTGGCCCTCCTCGGCAGCTACACGACGGATCAGCTCGTTGATCTGCTGTGGTTGGCAGCGGCGCGGCAGGGGCTTGATCTCGAGGTTCGGCACGGCTTGTACGGCCAGTACCGCCAGGACGTGCTCGATCCGGACAGCTGGCTGTCGGCGTTCGAGCCGGGTGTGGTGCTCCTCGCCACGCACGAGGGCGAGGTGCCGTTCCCCCCGATCAGCGAGGACCCGGATGACGACCTCGAGACAGAGGCCTTGAGGTGGACCTCGCTCTGGGATCAGGTGCGGGACAGGCTCGGCGCGCAGGTCGTGCAACACACGTTCGCCATCCCGCCCGAGACGCCGTACGGGCACCTCGCGGCTCGGCTCCGTGGCGAGCGCTCCTCGATGCTCGACGCGCTCAACCACCGGTTGGGCGCCGCCGCCGGTGATGGGGTGGCGCTCGTGGACTGCGAGCGCCTCGCCGGGATGGCGGGCAAGCAACGATGGTTCGATCCGCGCTTCTGGCAACTCTCGAAGCAGGCGGTCGGTCTCGGGTGCCTCCCGTTGCTCGCCCGGCACACGGTCGGTGTCGTGCTCGGCGCACTCGGCATGTCGCGCAAGTGCATCGTGCTCGACCTCGATGGCACGCTCTGGGGAGGGGTGATCGGCGAGGACGGCCTCGACGGCATCGCCATCGGCCCGGACCGACCTTCCGGCGAGTCGTTCTCGGCGTTCCAGCAGTTCCTCCTGCAGCTCAAGCGACGTGGGATGATCCTGGCGGTCGTGTCCAAGAACGACGAGCACGTCGCTCGGGCGCCGTTCGAGGAGCTGGCTGCCATGCGTCTACGGCAGGAAGACATCGCGCTCTTTGTCGCCAGTTGGGATCCCAAGCCCGATCTGGTCCGGCGGGTCGCAGAGACCCTCGACCTCGGCATGGACGCTCTCGTCTTCGTCGACGACAACCCCGTCGAGCGCGAGGCGGTGCGCCGAGCATTGCCCGACGTCGACGTCCTGGTCCTGCCCGAGGAACCGTCCGGCTACGTGCGTGCGTTGGCCAGCTACCCCTACTTCGAGGTTCTCGCACTGACCGACGACGATGTGCGCCGCACCGAGCAGTACCGCGGCCGCGCGCTCGTACGGGAAGCCCAGGACTCATCCGCTTCGCTCGATGACTTCCTCGCCGATCTCGCCATGGAGGCAGCTGTCGGCCCGTTCACCGCACCGGCCATGCCCCGGATCGCGCAGCTGGTCAACAAGACCAACCAGTTCAACGTCACCGCTCGCCGTCGGTCGGCGAGCGAACTGGAGCGGCTCGGCGCGGACGACCGCTACGTGACGCTCGCTGGCCGCCTTCGTGACCGCTTCACCGATCACGGACTCGTCGGTGTGCTCATCGCCGAAGGCGCGGTCGGCGACGACCGCCTGGAGATCGACACCTGGCTGATGAGCTGTCGCGTGATCGGACGGACCTTCGAGCAACACATGCTGCACGAGCTCGCAGCCGCGGCGGCGTCACGTGGACATCGGCAGCTCGTCGGCCGTTATGTTCGCACCGACAGGAACGACCTGGTCAGCGACCTGTACGCCCGGCTCGGATTCGAACCCCGGAATGACGGGACCTGGGTGTACGACCTGGCTGGCGCGGTCGAACCACCGACCACGCACATCCGATCTTTCAACGGCGGGAACGAAACCGCCGAGGAGCGCACATGAGCATCCACGAACGGCTGGAGACCATCTTCCGGGACGTCTTCGACGACGACGCCTTGGAGGTGTCCGACAGGACCACAGCAGCCGACATCGACGGCTGGGACTCGGTTGCACATGTCAACCTGATGTTCGCGGTCGAGGAGAGCTTCGGCATCCGCTTCCACGACGACGAACTGGGCGGGTTCGCCGATGTCGGTGAGCTCAAGGACGCTCTCCGGTCGAAGGGCGTGGCGAGCTAGGCGAAGGTCGGCCTCTTGCGCGGCGCCGCTCGGTGATGCTCAGGGAGCCGCGCCGGTGGACGGCCGTGATGTCGTCGCGCAGGGCGTGCATGGATAGCAGCGAGCGGAGCGGGAGTCGTTCGCTGGTGGACAGCAGAAGGAGACCGACGGCGAAGGACAGGGCGTACGCGCCGCTCGACACCACCGCCGCGCCTTCGATCCCGAAGCGCTCGAGGGCATACACCAACCCGATCACGGTGAGTGGGATCGACGCGAGCTCACCAACGCTGGCGGCGAGCGGTCGGTTGGCGGCTTTGAGTCCCGCGACGACGACGCTCGACCCGGCCTTGAAGATGTAGCCCACGAGCAGGATCCGCAGCGCAGGCACCGCTGGATCGAAGGCCTTTCCGTACACGAAGGGCACGGCCCACGGAGCCGCAAGGAAGAGCGGCACGCTCAACCCTGCTGCGGCGAAGGTGATGAGGCGAAGGGCGCGCGCGATGAGCGCAGTCCGGTCCCGGCTGGTGGCAGCTCGGGCGGCGGCCGGAAAGATGACGAGCCTCAGGGTGCCGAGCACGCTGAAGAGCACTGCAGCGACGCTGACGGCGACCGAGTACAGGCCGATGTCGGTGGTCGACAGGAACACCGGCATGACCAGCAGATCGAGGCGGTGGTTTGCGAGACCCGCGAGCTGGCCCCCCTGCAGCCGGACGCCGTACCGGACGTTGTCGCGCAGGAGATCTCTGGACGGGCGGCCCACGCCGATGCGCCGCACGACACGTACGACCGACGCAACGGCCGTGACCACCTCGGCGATCACGAACGCGAGCAGCACCAGCCACACCTCGAGACCCGTGGCGACCCAGAGGGCCAGCATGATCAAGACCTTGAGCACCTGGCGCCCGAACCTCAGGGCGTTGAGCACGGTGAAGTCGTGATCGCCGTTGATCAGATCCGTCGTGAAGTCGGCCACCACGACGACCAGGACGGCAAGACCGAACACGTGTGCCAGCACCCGGATGTCCGACGGCTGCCCGGCGAACACGAAGTAGAGCAGGCCTTGGGTGGCGATGGTCGCCAGCACGCCGAATGACGCCGCAGCGGCAAAGGTCGTCCCCACGATGGTGCGACCGATCTCGGGCCTGCGAGCGAGCACGTAGGTCCCTGCCGCGGGTACGCCGAAGGCGAAGATCCAGGCACCCATCTGGATCCACGTCGTGATGGCGGTAACGGCCCCTTTGCCGTCGGCATCGAGCAGTCGGGCGATCAAGATGCCGCTCACAGCGTTCACGAGCACCAGCGCGACGCTCGTGGCACTGGTGATCCCGATCGAGTGGAGCATGCTCGGCCGGGTGGTGGTCGGCTCCTGCCCGGTCGAGGTCACTGCGGGAGCCTACGTGCAGTTCGGCCGAGGTCCCGGTGCGCGAACTGGACGCTCGAGCGGTACCGTCTGGCCGTCCGCCCGCCGGACGCCAGAGGACGCGAGATGGACCTTCGCCACTACCTGCACCTGCTGAGACGGAACTGGCTACTGCTGGTCGTTTCCATCGCGCTCTGCATCAGCGTGGCCGTGTACCACGACTCGCGCCAGCCGTCGGTCTACCGGGCGTATGCGCAGGTGCTGCTGTTGCCGGAGAACGTGGTCGACCCCAACGCGGGCGCTACCTCGACCGGACGTCTCGACGCGTTCCGGTACGGTGCTGCACAACTGGCACTCATCACGAGCAGCAAGATCGCCGACCCGGCCTCCGAACGCCTCGACGGTGTCAGCAGCGCAGCCGTGCGCGACAACCTCTCTGCATCCATCGACGAGAGCTCCACGATCATCACGGTCCAGGCCACGGCCCGCCAGCCCGACCGGGCGGCCGCCACTGCGAACGCGGTGATCGAGTCCTACGTCGAGAACCGGTCCCAGGCGTCGACGGGCAAGCTCACGGAGGCCATCGACGAGATCGAGGTGCGCCTGGCGGAGCTGTCCCAGACACTCGCTTCGTTCCCGATCGACGAGCTCACCGCCGACCAGGTGGCGGTGCAGCAACAGTACCAATCGCTCTTCGCCCGCCAGCAGGATCTCCGGGTTCAGCTCAGCCTGCAGCAGGGAACCGCCGAAATCCTCGATCCCGCCGAGACTCCGGGTGCGCCCATCGGGTTGGGCCTGCTGTCCAAGATCATCCTCGCCGTACTGCTGGGTGGCGTGCTCGGAGTCGCCGCCGCATACGCACGCGAGCAACTCGATGACCGCGTCCGATCCCGTGAAGAGGTGCAGAGGCTCACGGGGCTGCCGATCCTGGCGGAGCTGCCCGTCGACCGCGCGGCCACGAGCCGTCCGACGTACCTCGCCACGGTCGACCGACCGCTCGATCCGTTGGCCGAAGCGGCGCGCTCGTTGCGGACGAACGTGGGCTTCCTCGGTCTTGACCGCCCGATCCGTCGCCTCGCCATCACCAGCGCCCTCCCAGGGGAGGGCAAGTCGCTCGTCGCGGCGAACCTCGCCGCCGCCTACGCTCAGGCGGGTCACCGTACGGTGCTGGTGTCAGCCGACCTGCGCCGGCCGTCGCTCGAGTCCTTGTTCGCCGTCGGACGCACCACTGGCCTCAGCGACGCATTCAGCTACGTGGCACCGAAGGCAGATTCGGACGAGTCGTGGATCGAGGCTCTCGTGCGCCGTCACGTGGTTTCGACGCGGGTGGAGGATCTGTATCTCCTGCCCGCCGGCACGCCGGTGCCGAATCCCTCCGAGCTGTTGTCATCGAACCGGATGGACGATCTACTGGACGCGCTCAGTCACGCCTTTGACATGGTGATCGTCGACACTTCTCCGATCCTCTCGGTTGCTGACGCTGCGGCCCTCTCCACGAAGGTCGGCGACGTCCTCCTCGTGGCCTCGATGCCGACGACCCGTCGTCGCACCCTCACCCGCCTGGTGGAGGCGACCGAGGCCACGCACGCGCGCGTGCTCGGCGTCGCCCTGAACCGCATCTCGACCGGCATCGTCGCCTACGGAGGCTACTACGAGCCGCCGACCGCCGATTCGTCGGGGGACGAGGTCGAACCGATGTCTCCGACCAATCGCCTGCGCTACGGGGACATTCGGCCGCGTTCGCCGAGGATCAGCGACCGGACCTGACCTCGTGAGGGCGGATCTCCACCAACTGGACGAACGGCCCGACCTCGAGCTCCACGGACGTCGAGCTATCGAGCTGGTCGGTCCGGACGCTTCCCGGCTCGAGTCCGAGAATGCGCTCGACACCGGCGGGGCTGTCGATCGCCAACCGAACGTTGGTGGTGCCGGGATCCAGCATTCTGCGCTCGTCGCGATCCCACACCGAGATCTCCCGCCAGACCGCGAGGTGAAAGGTGCCATCGCGCTGCTGGAGCAGGAGGTGGCGCAACAGGTCGTCGTCGCTCTCGAGTCGGAACTCCAAGCGCCCGGTCTCGAAGGGCTGGCCCGGGTCGGCCAGCGTGCCGAGCAGCGCCTGGATGACCTCGTAGGACGGTTTGGGATCGAAGTCGTGCTCGAGGAGGCCGAACGAGGACTCGGGGTGCGAACTGTCCCGCTGGTCGACAAGCTCGTAGAGGAACGTCCGCTCGATGCCGATGTCGAAGTAGTGGAGGAGGAGCCGCGGGAGGTAGATCGCCGCCACGCCGGCGGGCACACCGGGATGGCGATGGGGTTCCTCGAAGGCGTCGTGGTAGCCGGTCTCGGTCACGAGCACGGGCTTGTCGTTCACAACGAATCGTCGGTTGGCTGCGAGGTCGTCCGCCACGCGCGCCTCGGGCGGCCGGCCGCCTGGGTACGGATGGATGTTTCCGGCGTCTGCCCAGTTGCTCATGTCGCCGACCTCGGGCATGTTGTCGGCCCAGGTCACGGAGGGTGCGAGCACCGGTATCGAAGACTCACGAGCCGATGCGAACTGCCACAGGGCCTCCTGGTGCGTCCGCAGGTTGTCGACCCAGTCAGGGTCGTCGCTGATGTCCCATTCGTTCACGCCTTCCAGAGCGGCGACGCCAGGCTCCATCAACTCGATCGATTTCAGCAGGTCCTCCAGGTCGTGGGGCATCCAGTCAGTGGGCGTCGGCACTCCCATGATGGCCGTGAGTCGGATTCCGACAGAGGCGAGCCGCTGCACCTCTTCGATGTTGTCGGGCACCGGGTAGTCACGGATGTGGCGGATCCCGAGTTCGCGGAGAGCCGCCTCGACGGCCTCGAAGTCCCCGTAGGGGGTGGAGCGGTAGTGCAGGTGTGTGTTGACGCCCACCGAGTCCACGACGTCGTCGGCAGGCACCGCTCGTCGGCCCTCGTCGAAGGGCAACCAGCGGTCGTCGTCGGGCTCGTCCCCCCGGAGCACCAGCACCGTCAGGACGGCGAGGGTGCCGACGAGGACGACTCGGACGGACGCCCGGCGCAAGGTCACGTGCTCCAGTGTGGCGAAGGGAGGACACGGTGACTCGTCGCGCCCCGACGACACCGGTGAGGGGGAGCGCTGGCCGGCTCGCCGAGCGCACGGGTTCGGGCATCGGCATCGGGCTGTGCCTCGGTGCCGCGCTGGGTGCATTGGTCGGAGCTGGTGCGATCGTCGCGCTCTCGTTGCCCGTCGCAGCCCTCGTGCTTGCTGCGTGGCTGGCTCAACGCCACGAGCGCCCCGACTACCTGGAGATGGTCTTCTGGCTGTGGATTCTCACGCCGTGGGTCCGCCGAGTGGTTGACATGCACACCGGCTACAGCGAGCAGAGCCTGGTGCTCCTCGTCGCTCCTCTCGCATCACTCCCGGGCGTCGCGACCGGCCTGCTCCGGCAGATGCGCGTGCGATCCGAGGTGCGACGCGTGCTCGTCGTGGCGCTGGTCGCCATCGCGTACGCGACGGCGGCCGGCGTGATCCGATTCGGCATCCAGCCGGCACTCGTCGGCGGCACGGTGTGGCTCGCGCCCCTCGGCGCCGGCCTGTGGGCGGCCGCCACGCCGTGTCCGACCCACGAGTTGCGGCGAGCCGTCGGTCGCCTGTCCGTGGGTGGTGCGCTGGTGCTCGGAGTGTACGGCGTGTACCAATTCTTCCGGCTCCCCGAGTGGGACGCCTACTGGATGGAGAACGTAGACCTGGTCTCCATCGGCACTCCCGTTCCGCTCGGCGTGCGCGTGTTCGGCACCCTCAACGCACCGGTGCCCTACGCCATGGTCCTCGGCGCCCTGCTGATCGTGGCGAGCACGGTGCCGAGCCGCTGGCGCGTGCTCACCGCGATGGCGGGCATGGCCGGGCTCGCGCTGTCGCTGGTCCGCACCGCGTGGATCGGCTTCGTCGCCGCCCTCGCTGCGATGTTGGTGGGTGGGCGTGCGCGGACGGCTCGCGCCGCCCTCATGCTGGTGGTCGTCCCGACGCTGGTTCTCGTGGTCCTCGGCGGTCCGGCTCGCGACGCCGTCATCTCCCGCTTCGACGCAACAGTCGAGAAGGGGACGGAGGACCGCAGCTTCTCCGACCGTGTCTTCTTCTACGGCGATAACCTGCCTAGTGCCGCAACCGACCTCAGCGGGCGGGGCTTCGGGAAGGTCGGGGTCGGTGCTGGAGCCGTCGACGACAGTGCCGAGGTCGAAACGATCCGAGCCGTCGACAGCGCGATACTCGAGGCCCTCTTCAGCATGGGTTCCCTCGTCGGCGCGGCCTTCCTGGTGGCGGTGACCGTCGGAGTCGTCGGCACCCTTCGTCGGAGCCGCGAGGAAGGTGCGCTCGATCGCGCGATGGCAGCGGCGCTGCTGGGGCTCGTCGTCCAAGCGCCGCTGGGCAACCCCTTCAACTCGGCACCGGCCGCCGTCTTCTGGATGCTGTTCGCCGTGGCGGCGCGGACCGAGGTGCCCGCTGGAGAGAGGCGAACGTCAGATCAGCGGCGGATCAGGACCTGGTCGTAAAGCGAGCGGACCATCGGTGCGACGCGATCGGGGCGGAAGGCGGCTGCCCGGCGTCGGCCGCGCGCAGCGAGGCGCTCGCGCAGCGCAGGATCGTCGGCGAGTCGACGGAGGCAACCGGCCAGGTCTTCGACGTCGCCGGGTTCGTGCAACAGGCCGTCGACGCCGTGGTCGACGACCTCGGCTGGTCCACCAGCGGCCGCGGCGATCACAGCCACCCCGGCGGCCATGCCCTCGACGACCACCTGTCCGAACGGTTCCGGAGTGACCGAGGCGTGCACGAGGACGTCGACCCCCGACAGCACCTCGTCGATCTCGTCGACGTGGCCGGTGAACGTCGTCCGTTCGGCGATGCCCAACCGTCGGGCATCCGCGTGGAGCCGCTCGGCGTAGTCATGCTCACCGAAGAGGGCCCCACCGACCACGACCGCTCGCGCATCGCCGTCTGGGAAGGCACGAGCGAACGCCTCGAGGAAGACGTGCTGACCCTTCCACGGAGCGAGCCGGCCGACGATCGCGATCCGCAGGTGCCCATCGTCGGACATGCGTGGGCGTCCGGTGGACCGCTCCTCGACCGGACTCGGGACCACAGCGTTCGGACGGCGAACCCGGCCGAGCGTCGCCATGGTCATGGAGGAGTTGGCGATCACGGCACTGGGCAGCACCCGGGCCGCCAGCCGCACCAGCCCAACGGCGGGTCGGGGCAGGTAGTCGTCGGCGATGCGGTCACGGATGTGCCAAACGACGGGCACGCCGGCCAGGCGCCCTGCGAGGCCGCCGTAGAGTGCGGCCTTCAGCGAGTTGGTGTGCACGAGATCGGGACGCAGCTCACGCAGGCGGCGGCGCAGCACCGAGACCGACCGTGCGGTGCCCACGAGGCTGCGCCACGGCACCCGGCCCGGCCGGACGTCGTCCTTGCGAAGCCCGCCCGTGTCATCGGCGAGCGGGAGCACCTCCAAGGAGATGTTGAGCGACTCGAGTACCTGAACGAGCGGCCCCTCCTCGCCGAGGATGACGTGGGCGTCGACGTCGAGGGATGGCAGGAGTCGGGCCAGCGCCAGCTCCCCCCCGGAGCGTAGGGCGCAGTGATCGACGAAAACCACGCGGGGTCGGCGGTCCGTGACGTGGTCGTAGACCTCTCGGTGGCGCGCAGCGAAGGCCTCCATGGAGAACCGCTCGGCGTGCCTGCGGCACGCATCGGCCGTCGGGGCCTGGCCCCCGGCGACCCGGAGCAAGGCGTCGGCGAGCACCACTGGGCTCTCGGGCGGTACGACGGCGACGTCGTCCAGACCCCGAACAGCCTCGGGCAACCCGCCGACGTCGGTGACGATCACAGGGGTGCCGGCCGCCAGTGACTCGAGCACGACGAGCCCGAAGCCCTCCAGCGCCCGGGTCGGGACCACCGACACGTCGGCGGCGCGGTACATGGCCACCAGGTCGTCGTCGGAGAGCCGCCCGACAAACCGGACGGAGCCGGTGAGCTTGCGTGAGCTGGCGCGGCGCTCGAGCTGCTCCGCCTGCGTTCCACGACCGACGATGATGAGCAGCGATCCCGGGCGTCGGGCGACGACGTCGACCCACGCGTCGATGAGCACGTCGATCCCCATCCGCTCCTCGAGTCGCCGGGCCACGACGGCGACGAACGCGTCCGGCGCCAGGCCGAGAGCGGCACGCGAGCTGCCGCTGTCACCGGGCCGGAAGCGGTCGAGGTCCACGCTCGGCGGCACGACGTCGATCCGCTCGGCGGGGACGCCGTACTCCTCGCTGACGAGCCTGCCGAAAGCATCCGAGAGCACGATGACCCGGTCCGCACGTCGGTACACCGCACGCTCCAATCGTCGCTTCACCCGCCCAGCTGTGCGCGCCCCCGGCGAAGCGACGAGGCTCTCCTCGGCCCAGGGTCCGTGGAAGTGCACGATGAGCGGCAGGTCGCGCAGTGGCGGTAGCAGTACGGGTATGGCGGCGTAGAGGGCGAAGTGGGCGTCGACGAGCTCGGCCTCGCTGGCCAGGCGGCGCGCCGCACGGGCGAATCGCACGACGCGCAACGGAAGGAAGCGATCGCCGGCGTCCACGCCGTAGAAGGGGGTGGGCGCGCCCTTCGCTTCGCTCACGACCAGGACGCGGTGCTGTCGCCCGGCTCGGCTCAGGGCCTCGGACAGGTCGCGGACGTAGCGATTGAGCCCCCCCGGACGATCGTCGAACCACTCGGCTCCAAGAAGGAGGGGCCCTCGGGTCACCGACGCTCTTCTTCCACGATGGCACGCAGTCGATCGGCGAAGCGGCCTTCTGAGTACAGCCCGGCGTGTGCCTGGATACGGTCCGGATTCCAGACGGTCGACCGCAAGCGCTCGACCGCGTCGGTGATCCCGTCGACCGTCGGGGCATCGAAGAACGTGCCGGTGCTCCCTTCGACGACGGTGTCGAGGAATCCCCCCCACCTCAGCGCTGCTGTCGGCTTGCCGAACGATGCCGCCTCGAGCGGCGTCAGCCCGTAGTCCTCGTACGCTGCAGCGATCAGTCCCGCTGATCGGTGATAGAGCCAGCGCAGCTGTGCGTCGGAGACCGAGCGAAGCACCTGGACGTTGGCAGGTCGCTGTGCCTCGACGGTGTCGGCCATGGGCCCGCTGCCGACGACGACGAGCCGCTGCTCAGGGATGTGACGGAAGGCCCGTACCACAGCGTCGACGTTCTTGTAGGCCAGAAGGCGACCCACGCAGAGGAAGAAGCCTGGCTCGACACCTGGCACCGGCTCTCGCGGTCCGCTTGCGTCGACGCCACCGGGCGGCGGGACGACATCCGCAGCGATCCCGTAGGCCTCGTGCACCCACCGTTGCACCGCGGTCGAGTTCACGAGGTAGCGATCGGCCGTTGCAGCGGACCGACGGTCCCAGCGCAGCAGCGGTCGTCGGAGCGACCGGAGGGCAAGTGCGCCGGCAGCGCCCCCGGTCCGGTAGCGCTCCGGTTGGTGGAGCCACTTCGCTGGCGAGTGGCAGTACACGATCTTCCGCCCTGTCGTGCGCACCCCGTGCGCCCAGCCACTCGAGCTGCACAGAACCACGTCAGCATCGATGCAGAGTCGGGAGAACGCCGGCGCAAGGAGGGGGAACGCAAGCCGATGATGCATGCGGAGGGGTGCAAGCGAGTCGAGTGGTCCCGGGCGGACGTCAAGCGCTGCGAACTCGTCGTAGGTACCCTCGGGGTCGTACAACGAGGTGTGCAGCGGCGCCCCTGGGAAGGCTCGCATCATGGCCAGCACGACCCTCTCGGCACCACCCCTCTGGGTGAGGTAGTCGTGCACGATGGCGGGGGCGGGCATGGCCGTCCAGACCGTATAGACGGCTCTCGCAGGAAGCAACAGGCTGAGCGGTCAGCGGTCAGGTGCGGGAATGGGTGCGGTCGCCTCCATCATGAGACGATCTCCCACCATGGAGGCGATCGCGGTCTTCGCCGCCGCTGCCCTCACCACGCTGGTGCTCACCCCGCTGGCGGGGCGG
>CAXBAZ010000001.1:0-31458 GCA_963973395.1 uncultured Acidimicrobiaceae bacterium | reverse complement strand
CGTCCGATCGACGGCGCTATCGTCCTGACCGACGACGTCCGTATCGTTCCGCTGCCTGGGCACACGCCTGGGAGTCAAGGACTCCTCGTTGAGCGGAATGGAACCACCTACGTCTGCTGCGGCGATCACATTGTCACCTACGAAAACCTGGTGAGTTCGCCGCGGCCCAACTGGTCGGGCGCTGCCGTGCCGCCGGGGGTCCACGTCGACCTGGTCCGTTGGCGCGAATCGATGAGTCGGATACTCGAGCAGGGTTGGGTCCCGCTCCCTGCGCATGAGGCACGGGTCGAAGCCGTGCTCGCCGGGGAGCACGACGCACTCCAGTGGCTTCGCCCAATGTGTCCGGGGCTGTAGGTCCATGACAGTACCCCGAAGAGATCATCACGGTCGCGTCAGCCGGTGTGCCGAAGCGACCGCTCACCAACGAGGGGATACATCGACGTGAAATTTGGACTGTTCATATTCCCGACTGACCAGTCGGCAACGGTGGCCACGGTGGCGCGCCATGGGGAGGGCCTCGGGTTCGAATCGGTCTTCGTGCCTGAACACAGCCACATTCCGGTCCAATTCGCCTCTCCGCCGCCCATGGGCGGCACGCTTCCGGCGGAGTACTCGCGGATCGTCGACCCGTTCATTGCGCTCGCTGCAGCTTCTGCAGTCACCACCCGCATACGCCTCGGGACGGCGATCTGTCTGGTCGTCGAACGTGACCCGATCTGGTTGGCAAAACAAGTGGCGACGCTCGACCATGTATCCGGGGGCCGCTTCGAGTTTGGGGTCGGTGCGGGATGGAATCTCGAGGAAATGCGCAACCACGGCACCGATCCGACTCGACGATTCGCGTTGATGCGCGAGCGCATGCTGGCGATGCAGGAGATCTGGAACCACGACGAAGCAGAGTTCCACGGTGAGCATGTCGACTTTGATCCGATCCATGCCTGGCCGAAGCCGGTCCAGCTCCCACGCCCACCGGTCCACCTCGGCGGTGCCGGACCACGGGTGTTCCATCGTGTGGTGGAGTATGGCGACGGGTGGATGCCCAACGTGTCTTCAGTGCGGGATCGACTCTCCGGACTCATCCAGGAGCTGCACGAGCTCGCCGCCGAGGCCGGTCGACCAAGGCCGATCGTCACGCTTCTGAGCGAGGGTTCCGATTCGGAGGCGTCGCTTGGGCGCGCCCCGAAGCTCGACACCATCCGCGAATTCGCGGCCGCTGGTGTTGACCGGTGTCTGTTCAGGTTGCCGAGCGATTCCGAACCTGAGGTTCTTGGGATCATCGACCACGTCGCCAAGGTGGTACGCGACTTCGGCGACGGTTGACATACGCCGGGCCGCGCGGCGCCTTGTAGCGATTGACAAGACGCAGCGGTGCGTGGCCTTGTGGTCTCATCCGCAGACTCTCATAGTGCGTCTCAATGGGTCACCGGCCCACGGTACGGCCCGCTCCACCAAGGGGGGAATACCTATGTCAAGAAGCCTGAGAAGGACGACCGCAATTCTCGCCGCCTGTGGACTCGTGATCGCGGCGTGCGGGAGTGACGACGACAGTGACTCAGTTGCCAGCTCGGATACGCAGACGACCGATGCTGAGGACACTGCGGTTGAGGACAACGTGACCGTTACTCCTCCTGAAGAGACATCTCCTCCTGAAGAGACTTCTCCTCCTGAGGAGACTTCCGCCCAGGAACCGGAGCCAACCGAAGCGCCTGCGGAGATCGAGCCGTTGGACCTCACGCTCGGAGTGTTCCCGGGCGCCTGGCCGAACATCAACGACTTCGTGGCGCAGGAGACAGGCATATTCGAACGCCACGGTTTGAACGTGGAGATGATCGATCTCGCCACGGGCCCGGACCAGATCAACGCGGTGGCCAGCGGAAGTATCGATCTCGCTTCGAACGCCCCGGCCAACTTCATGATCCCGAACTCGCGTGGCCAGGACCTGGTCGGGGTCGTCAACGTCATCAACGCGCCGCTGTACTCGTGGGTGGCGCAGGGCGACTGGCCGACACCAAACGCCGATGAGCCCTATCCAGGGCCGGTCGAGGACTTCCGCGGCGCCAACATCGGGATCACCGGGCTCGGCGCCGAAGTCCACCTCTTCACCCAGGCGCTGCTCCGTGACGCTGGGCTGTCCGACGACGATGTCACGTTCATCGCCGTTGGCGGCGTAGCGACGGGGGTGGCTGCGTTCGAGGCCGGTCAGACTGACATCCACGTGGCCTTCGAACCCGCTCAGACCTTGCTCACAAATCAGTTCGACGGAAAGATCATGTTGGATCTCCGCGCCGGCGAAGGCCCCGAGGTGTTCAACCAGGTGTCGGGTCAGATCCGAGGTGCTCTGCGCAGTTCGGTGGAGTCGGAACCGGAAAAGTTCGTCCGGTATCAGGACGCAACCGAAGAGGTGATCGAGTTCATCCGGGATCCAGCGAACCTCGACGCAGTCATTGACGCGTTCAGTGTGTACACCGGGCTCGAGCGCGACCTCGCTCAGTCCTTGATCGAGTCGAATCGTGAAACGCTCAGTCCTATCTACTCCTGCGTCGGACACGACGCGCTCGCCCAGTTCGAGGTGGACGTGGAGCAGATCCCCGAAGGCGACACGCAGGAATGCGATGAGTTTTTCTGGTCGGGCGCCGACCGCTTCCTCGAGAGGTAGCAACCGCGCTGCGTGAATAGCCGTCTAGGGATATGAAGTTCTCTCAGGACTCTCGCGGGTAGGCGGCAAATGGTGACCATCCACCGGTCAGGAGGTTGGTCCGACTTTCATATCGAGTGCGATCCACACCGGGGAAGTCACCGCACGTCATTCGCGCCTCTCTAACGCGATGTCCAGGATGCCGTCTGCGGACCATCGGACCGGTTGTGCTTTCACGGCATCCTGATCCGATCGACGACAGGGTCCTCGTGGCAAGACATCGAGCCATCGTCGACTTCAAAGTTTATGACACTTGCGCGCCCGCCACGACGAATGGATCAACGCTGGCGTCTTCGACCAGATCCACGCCGAAGCGATCGCCGCGTTCGATCGGATCATCGGTCTCGACCTGAGCGAGGTTCCATCGACGGCAGGCTGCACCAGGCCCCCTACGGCGGCGAAGGCACCCGGCAAGAACCCGAAAGATCGGGCGAAAAGTTGCTGGAAGTGGTAGATCGGCGTCGAACGGCACGGCGTACCATCCGGCTGGACAATCGACGGAGCGAACCGCAACAACGTCAAGCTCCTGGGTCCGGCCATCGAGGCGATCCACGCGGCTGGACTCCTCAATGATGTGGACACGATGCACCTCGACCGTGGCTACGAGTACCCGAAGATCTCAGCCGGGCGAGACCGCACACCCCCGACCGCCCTCTATCCGCTGAAGTCCTAACTCCCCGGATCAGGGTTCGGGGGACAACCGGTGCCTCTCTGTACCGATCACACAAGCGTGCCGAGCCAACCGCCGTCGACGTACAGGGTCGAGCCGTTGACGTATGCCGCACGATCGGATGCCAGAAAGGCTGCGGCGTTGGCCATGTCGTCAACGGTGCCGAGACGCCCCATCGGGATACTCGACACGGACCCTCGGGGGTTGTGCCCGTTGAGGCCGCTAGGAACCATCCCTGGTGCGAGGCCCACCACGCGAATTTTCTGTTCGCCGAGCTGAACCGCAGCGGCGGCGACCAATGCGCGTTGGCCGCCTTTCGACACCGTATAGGGCGCGCCTGAGGTGAGCACCCCGCGATCGTCCTCCACCGAAGTCACCTGGATGATCACCCCACCGGCAGCGCCCATTATCCTGGCCGCAGCCACGGTGACGAAGTATGCGCCCCTGAGGTTCACCGAAATGATCCGATCAAATATCTCAGGTGTTGTGTCGAGTAGCGGTGTGCGGTCCATGATGGCGGCATTCGCTACGGCGATGTCGAGTCCGCCAAACTCCACCGTCACCGCGTCGACCGCCCGGATGATCTGGTCGGTGTCCGAGACATCGCATGGAACCACGATGGCGTGCCCGCCGTCGTCGGTGATCTGCCGGGCAGTCTCCCGTGCACCATCATCCTCGCAATCCACAACGGCGACGACTGCCCCTTCGGCCGCGAACCGTCGAGCGATGCCTCGCCCGATTCCGGACGCTGCGCCGGTGACCAGTGCCCGCTTGCCTTCGAGTTGACGTTCGCTCGCAACGTTCATGACATCCTCTCTCGCAGCCCTCCGCTGCTGTAATACGCCTCGTCGCTGGGTCTGTCCACCCGCGCCCAGACGGCGATTGTCCCTTCTCCCAACCCGGACTCATGCAGCAGACCTATTGTCCGTTTCACCATGCGTCGCCGAGACGTCAATTGTCGATGCGCCGCGCGACAGGCAGGCTTGTGCCATGCGTCAGACGATGAACGGAGTCGGAACGTGACCGGCGAAACGGGCAACGGCCTCGCTGGAAAGGTCGTCGTCGTCACGGGCGCCTCCAGCGGCATCGGCGAGGCTCTGTCCGACCAACTTGGACGTGCTGGCTGCAGGACGGTGCTCGGAGCTCGACGCGTCGACCGTCTAGAGGCACTTGTCGCCCGCATGCGCGAGAGCGGGAGCGAGGTCGAAGCGGTGATGACAGATGTGCGCGATGAAGTCTCAGCTCGCGCCCTGGTGGAACACGCTGGCAATGTCTTCGGTCGTGTCGACGCTGTCGTCAACAACGCCGGCGTGATGCTGCACTCGCCGCTGCGCAGCAACCTGTCTGATCAGTGGCGACAGATGGTTGAGACGAATCTTCTCGGTGCCATGTACACCATCGCAGCCGCCATTCCCTGGTTTGAAAGGTCAGGCGGTGGCGACGTCGTGAACGTTGCTTCGATTGCCGCTCATCGGGCTCGTGCCCGTGGAGGACCCTACGCCGCGACGAAATTTGGGATTAGGGCGCTGAGTGAGTCGTTGCGACTGGAGCTGCAAGAGATGAACGTGCGGGTGATCGTGATCTCGCCCGGTGTCACCGATACCGAACTTGCTACGCACATCACCGACGAGGAGACTATCGCCGCGCGAGCCAGTCAACACCCGCCCGACCTCGAGCCGTTGGAGTCCACTGATGTTGCGGAAGCCATAGTCTGGGCGCTCCTGCGGCCTTCAAATATGAGCGTCAACGAGATGGTTATCCGCCCGACCCGACAGGTCAACTGAATGCGCCTCCTGACAGGTGCGAGACCGCCACTCTGTTGCGTGGCGAAGCACGTTCCATTGCGTCAGCGATAGCGCATCCGACAACAGCCAAAGAGGAGGGCATTCGTGAGGCACGAAGAACGATCTGAACATCATGCGGCCAGGACCGCCGCGGCAATGGCGATGGGAGGAGGGGAGAAGCTTGCCCGCCGACGCTCCGCTGGGCATCTTAACGCCCGTGAACGAGTGGCAATGTTGGTCGACGATGACAGCTGGAACGAGACCGGTCTCTTCGGGGTCGCCGCCGACGTTGCCCTGCAGGAGGTTACTCCGGCCGATGGAAAGATCACCGGGTTCGGTCAGGTTGACGGTCGACCCGTCGGTGTCGTCGCGTACGACTTCACGGTGAAAGGTTCGTCGAGCAGCGCAACCAACAACAAGAAGATGTCGCACGTCAAGGAACTTGGCTCGAAGCTCGCTGTACCCGTAGTGGTGCTGGGTGAGTCCACTGGGGTTCGGATGCCTGACATCATGGGTGGACGTGGCATGGGCGGTCTGCAAGACGGAACCCGATTCCTGCGAACCCGACGCGCTCCGTGGGTGTCGGCGATCTTCGGCTCGGCGTTTGGCTCAGCCGCCTGGCACGCGGTGGCCGCTGACTTCAACGTCATGCGGAAGGGGGCCACCATGGCAGTCTCGAGCCCCAAGCTGGTGTCCTTGGCCACACGAAGTGACGTTGACCCCGAAGAGTTGGGTGGATGGAAACTGCACCACGAAGTAACCGGTTTCGCGGACCAGGTCGCCGACTCCGATGAGGACGCAATGGCCGCTATCAGGCGCTTCCTCGGCTATCTCCCGAGTGGCAATCACGAACTCCCACCCCGGATGCAGTGCGACGTGGAGCCCTCTCACGGCTCGGACCTGCTCGACCTGGTGCCGGAATCCCCGTCGCGGGTGTACGACGTACGACCGGTGATTGACAGCATCGTAGATCCCGGCACGCGTTTCGACCTCAAGGAGGGATTTGCCCGCAATCTGGTTACAGCGCTTGCGCGGATCGATGGCCGGTCGGTCGGCATCATCGCGAGCAATCCCATGTCAAAGGGCGGTGCGCTCGACGCAGCGGCTTGTGTCAAGGCGACCAGCATGATCGTGCTCTGCGACTCGTTCAACATCCCGATCGTGTTCCTTGTGGATCAGCCCGGCTTCCTGGTAGGTGTCGAGGCCGAACGCCAGGGGATCGTAGGCAAGGTCATCAACTGGATGAATGCCCTCTCGTTGCGCACGGTGCCAACATTCACTGTTCTCATGCGCAAGAGCTACGGGCAAGCATACGTGAACATGGGTGCCGGAGGGACGTCCGACGAGGTGGCCGCCTGGTTCACCGCCGAGGTCAGTTTCATGCACCCAAATTCGGCAGTCGAGATCGTCCACGGGATCCGGGCGCAGGACGAGCCTCTCGATTTCGAGCGTCACCTCGACGAGATGGAGCGAGCGTCGACTGCGTACGACGTTGCGGCGGTCTATGGGGTTCAGGATGTGATCGATCCGCGCGAGACCCGCACGTGGCTGACTCGCAAGCTGGATCTTTACGAGCGTGTAGGCATCGGTCAACACCTCATGTCCTCGTGGCCGACCAGCTTCTGAATCACCAACGTCGCAGGCGCACTCGACACCGCCGCTCAACCATCAACGGAGGAACGATGATCGAACTCGGAATCCGCCAAAACGGCGGCTCGGATCTACTGGTGTCCGATGCCGCCGATGAGATGGCGGTGGATCACTCGCAGCAGGAGAGCCCCGTGGCCCACGAGTTCGATCTAGCATTCGGATGATCCGGCCGGCCCCGGCGCTTCGCCACCTGTTCGCCCCGGCCTCCGTTGCCGTCGTGGGGGCGTCCCGAACGCCCGGGAAGATGGGATACGACGTGTTGCGGGCTCTCGTCGAGTCGCCATACCCGGGCGACGTGTATCCGATCAACCGGGATGGAGGCGAGGTCCTCGGCCTCAAGGCGTACCAGAGCCTCGACGAGACCCCGAGCGTGCCCGATCTGGCCTTCGTGGTAGTGCCGTCGGGTGATGTGGTCCCGACGTTGCGGGGCGCCGCCGCTCGTGGTGTGCGGGTGGCTCAGGTGCTGTCATCTGGTTTCGGCGAGGTCGGTGACGCGGGTCGGCGGGCCGAGGCCGAGATCACGGCGCTCGCGGAGGCCAGCGGGCTCCGAGTTGTAGGGCCGAACTGTGTAGGAACCTATTCGTCCCGGTCAGGGCTGAGTTGGACGACGCGAGCGAGTTTTGAACCCGGCGGTGTGAGCTTCGTCTCGCAGAGTGGGGGACTTGCCTACGACCTTCTGCTTCGAGGGCGGCAGCAGGGTATTCGTTTCGACAACGTCGTTTCTGTAGGAAACTGCGTCGACGTCCAGATCGCTGACGTGCTGAGATACCTCGGCGGTCTCGCGAGCACCGAAGTGGTCGGTCTGTATATCGAGGGCGTGCCCGACGGGCGTGAGTTCATGGCGGCAGTGCGCGAGGGACTGGGCGCCACCCCCCTCGTGATACTGAAGGGTGGTCGTTCGGACGAGGGTGGCAAATCGGTCGGGTCCCACACTGGCCGACTCGCGGGTGACTACAGGCTCTGGCAGGCGGCGTTCCGTCAGGTCGACGCGGTCGAAGTGCGCACGATGGACTCGATGCTTGCGGTGCTCGCCGGGCTAGCGAGTCGGCCCCTCGGCATTCACAGCAACCGTGTCGCCCTTCTCGGGAACGGGGGCGGGGCGACAGTCCTCGCCGTGGACCGGTGCGCAGAGTTGGGCCTCGAGACGGCCACACTGGCCGATCGGTCACTCGCCCGGCTACATGGCGTCGTTCGATTTGATGGCGTCCTTCCTGCTGGTGGTTCACCCTTGGATCTGCCACTCGGACGACTGCTGTCCGACGGTGGTCGTCTGTTCGCTGAGGTCCTTGACGTCTACTGCAGCGACCCATCCGTCAACGTGGTCGTCCCCCACCTCAATCTTGTACCGCTAGGGGAGTGGGAGAACCGTCACACGGTCATCGAAGACTGGATGCAACAATTGGCGCGTCTTGACATTGGCGACACGGTTGTCTTTCCAGTTCTCCGGACCGATGGGAGCGCCGAGCTTGATTCGCTCCAACGGAACCTTGCGGAGCGGTTTGCGGCAGAATTTCGTTGGCCGACGTTTGAACGCATCGAGGAGGCGCTCGAGGCCGCCTCGGCGCTGTTCCGAGTTGGGCGGCGGCGGTGAACCTGAACCGGCCGGTGCCGGTCGTTCGGCGTGAACTTGAGGCGCTCGGAGTGCGTTTCGCGAGATGGGTCGTCGTCGACGACGCGGCCACCGCGGTCGAGGCCGCCGATCGGATCGGCTACCCGGTGGTTGCCAAGATCGTGAGTGATGTCGTGGTCCACAAGACTGATGCCGGTTTGGTCGAAGTCGGCATCGCTGACGCTGCTGAACTGCGAGAGGTGCTACGCCGAATGAAGGGACAAATGCGTTCGCTTGCCGGTTCGCCCCTGTCTCAGATTCTGATCGAGCAGATGTGCGCGGGCGAACGAGAGCTCCTGATAGGTGTCCGTCGGGACGAGGTATTCGGAGCAGTGGTTATCGTGGGCTTGGGCGGCGTGGACGTCGAGATACACGACGACATCAGCATTCGGATCGCGCCCATCACCGATGCGGATGTGCGTGAGATGTTCGGAGAGCTGCGTTCTGCCCCGTTGCTGCTTGGTCACCGCAACCGCTGTCCGGTCGATCTCGATGCGGTCATCCCGTTCGTTCGAGCGCTCGTCGGCCACTTGGAGGCAGATGACAATATCGTCGACATCGAGATCAATCCGGTCATTGCTCGGTGTAATGGCGATGGTGCCGTGGCCGTCGATGCCAGGATCACCGTGATCGAACCGGAGGACGGCGTCTCTTCCGATTCTTGAGAGGGCTGACGCGTAGGCGACGCCCGTCGGCCGTCGTAGTGCCCGCAATCCAGTCAGGACATTTCAACGCCGAGCGGTCGTAGGACGCCATCGACCCAGAGGTCGAGTTGTTCGAGGTCGGCGCGGAGTGGGTGGAACACAATGTGCTGGACACCGGAGGCAATGAGTCGCTCGATCCTTTCCGATACGTCACCGAGCGTGCCCGTCCAATGGACCTCACGTTGGCGTTCGAACGGCATCTGTTGGCCGATGACCTCGGCGAAGACGCGTTGCTGTTCAGCCAGGACCTCATCTCGGGGTCCGTCGACCAGGTGCGCGAAGTTGACATGTCCGAGCTCGATCTCGTCGGGGTCCCGTCCGATGCGTCGTGCATGCTCGGCCACGTCCGAGAACTCTGCCGCGATCTGGTCGGGTGTGGCGGCCGGCCTCGTCAACCAGCCGTCGAGTTGGGCGAGCCGGCGGATCACCGCTGGTGCCGAGCCACTCGCTGTGGCGCTGCGAAACTCGGGAGCCCCGCCACCACCTGAGCCCCAGAGCGCCGGGCCTCGGGCACTGGCCGGGTCGATTTGCGCCCCTCGGAACGCAAAGAATGGGCCATCGTGGTCGAATGGCTGACCCAGGAACGCGGTGCGGAGAATCTCGATGGCCTCGTCGGTGCGCCGTCCGCGTTCCTCTCGCGGAACCTGGAGAGCGTCGAACTCCTCCGGCGCCCACCCGGTGCCCAGCCCGAGGATGAGCCGGCCGCCGGAGAGATGATGCAGGGTGGCGGCCTGTTTCGCCAGCACCAGAGGATGACGGAGTGGTGCGATGATCACGCCGGTTCCCAACGAAATGTTCGTGGTCCGTCCGGCAGCCAGAGCCAACGCCGTCATTGGCTCCAGAAGCGGTTCAGTTTCCGCGAACCTGAGGTACCCGCCGACAGGAATGAGTCGATCCGGGATCCAGAACGACGAAAGGCCTCGCCGCTCAGACCTCTCCGCGAACGCTGTCAAGAGCTCCGGACCGCGGTCGAGAGGGAGGGGCGGTAGTCGCAGACCGAACTTGGTAGTCCTGCTCATGACGGGAGCAATTCGTCCTCGAGCCACCGTACGTGGTGGCGGTCCGATCGGAACGTCTCGTCTTCGAGGACGGCTCGGTGGACCGGAACAGATGTCGGGACCCCTTCGATCTGGAGTTCGGTTAGCACTCGGCTCGCCTTCTTGATGGCGTCATTGCGGTTGTCGCCGTGCACGATCAGTTTGCCGATCAGGTTGTCGTAGTACTGGCTGATCTCATCGCCTGCCTCGTAACCGCCGTCCCACCGGACTCGATCGGCGACGGGGATCACCATCTGGGAGATCGTCCCGGGTGACGGCAGGAACCGCCCAGCGAGCGCGCGTTCTGCGTTGATCCGGAACTCAATGGCATGCCCCGTGTAACGAAGCCGATCTTGCGTCAGGCTGAGCTTCTCGCCGGCGGCAATCGAAATCTGCTGAGCAACGAGGTCGACCCCCGTGGTCATCTCGGTGACAGGGTGTTCCACCTGAAGTCGGGTGTTCATTTCCAGGAAGTAGAACTTGCCCTCGGCGTAGAGGAACTCGACGGTCCCCGCGTTTGTGTATTCCGATCGCGTGACCAAGTCAAGCGCAGCTCGGCCCATCTGGTCTCGAACGGTTGCGGCGAGGCCTTCCGCCGGTGCTTCCTCGATCAGCTTCTGGTGGCGTCGTTGGACGGTGCAGTCTCGCTCTCCGAGCCACACCGCGTGGCCCAGGGTGTCGGCCAGCACCTGAATCTCAACGTGTCGAGGTCGTAGAAGGTAGCTCTCCAGATAGATCTCGTCTCGACCGAAGGACGCGAGCGACTCGCGCATTGCCGAGGCCAGTCCCGCTTCGGCTAACTCTGCGTTCGGAACAATGCGAATGCCGCGGCCACCACCTCCAAACGCTGCCTTCAACGCGATCGGCCAGCCGTATTGTTCTCCGAACTCGATCACCGGTCGAACGTCGGTAACCGCCCGCATGGAGCCGGGAACGGTGGGCACGCCTGCGGCGTCGGCAGCGCGCCGCGCGGTGAGCTTGTCGCCCATCATTGCGATGACGCCCGCTGGCGGCCCAATCCAGCAAGCGGACGTCTCCCGTTCTAGCCGGTCAACGAAGGTGGCGTTTTCAGAGAGCAGTCCGTAGCCGGGATGGACCGCGTCAGCTTTCGAGTGGCGGACCGCCGCGAGGACTTCTTCGATGTTGAGGTAGCTCTCGGCCGCGGTGCGTCCCGGAAGTGGATAGGCCTCATCGGCCGCTCTGACGGCCATCGAGTTCTTGTCAACGTCCGAATGCACGACTGCGGTGGCTATGCCGAGTTCGCGGCACGTGCGGATGATGCGCACCGCGATCTCGCCGCGGTTCAGGATTAGGATCTTCGAGAACACAGACCCGATTTCAGCACGGTCGTTCGTTGACGGCCATGGTGTCGCTAACCACCCATTGGGGGATCAGCCAAATCCTGTTGGGGTCCCATTGGGGTCGGAGTAGTCCGATTCATGTTCCGACGCGCTTGGACCGTTGAAGCGGGGGAGTCAGTTGGAGGACCCTACAAGCGGCCCGATGGTGTCCCTCGTCGTGATTGGGAGTGCTGACGTACGATCCTCGGGTCGTCGCAGACGGCACCTTCGGGGCTCGGCTCTTCAAGGACCGTCGCCCGAATCCTGTCCAGCACGAGCGAATCCCGGGATGTCTGTATGGCACGAACACGAGAGAGCGAGGCCATGACGTGGCTACGTGGGCTGGGTATCTCGGTGCCGAGGCATGCCGTGTTCACCGGATCCATGGACGTCGAGGACGGCGTCCCGTTCGATCCGCCCTACGTCGCCAAGCCGGATGTTTCGTTGGGAGGGAAGGGGGAGCGCGGTCTGGTGCGACTCTGTGCCAACCGCGAAGAACTTGGCCACGCAGTGCGCGAGTTGCTCGCAGAGGAGGTGGGCGGGGTACCGGTCTCGGCGGTCGTGGTCGAGGAGGCGGTGGATGGCGAGGAGATCTATCTCTCGGTCTCGATCGACGAACGCAGCGGGCCGGTGCTGAGGTTGGCGGGGCGGGGTGGCGTGGGTTTCGACGCTGCCGACGCCGCGACCGTGGCACCAGCGTCGTTCGCACCAGTGCTTGATCGAGAACTGCAGGCGCTCGTTGGCGCGGCCGGCCTTGTCGACGAGTCCCTGATCCGTCAGGTCAAGCACGCGGCTGAGGTGCTCTGGCGCGCGTTCCTCGTTTCAGAAGCGACGCTGCTCGAGCTGAATCCGATTCGGTGGGACGGTCGGATGGCGACAGCTGTGGGAGCCGCACTGGAGTTCGACGACAATGCGCGAGCGTCGGCTCGGGCATTCTGGCCGATTGTCGACGAAGGGCCCGAGGCGAGACTAGGGCGGCCGGCGACGCCCAGGGAAGCTCACGTGGCGGCGGTATCCGCGATGGAACCAAATACACCAGCGTCCAGCTTCATCGAGATTGGCGGAGACGTTGCCATGCTGATGGTCGGCGGTGGGGCAGGTCTCGTGAGTTACGACCGCCTGCGCGAACACGGCCTTTCGCCTGCGTGTATCGCTGACCACAGTCCAGGCGCCGGGGAACTCAAGCTCCGCGCATTGATCGACGCCGGCCTCGCCGTCCCCGGCGTCCGAGGTGCGATCTTCGGCGCAGTGGTGATCAGCTTGGCAGACACGGTGCCATACGCTCGGGCGCTCGTGGACGCGGTCCGAGGCGCCGGCGTCAATCTGGAAACGTTCCCCGTGGTGGTACGCCTTGCTGGGCCCAATGAGGACGAGGCGCACCATGTACTCGAGTCGCTTCCGGGCTTGGTGGTGCTTGGGCGGGAGGTCACGATCGAGGGTGCCTGTGACGTCTTGGCGGAGCTCCTACCAGCCGTTGGGGGGACCTCATGACGCTGCGAGAGTTCGTGGAGCATCCGGCCGGACTCCTCGTTCAGGGCATCACCGGCAGGCAGGGTCGGATGGAGACGCAGTGGATGTTGAACTCCGGGACCCGGATCACCGCCGGGGTGACACCCGGTCGCGGGGGGTCGAGCGTGCACGAGGTGCCGGTGTACGACTCTGTGTTTGAAGCAGTCGAAGCTCATGGGAACGTGGTGTCGATGATCTACGCCCCGCCATTTGCAGCCCCTGACGCCGCCATCGAGGCACTCGAGGCCGGTGTTCGACTCGTGGTCATGAGTGCCGAGAACGTCCCGATCCACCGTATGTCGCGGGCGATCTCTGTGGCGCATGAACGTGGTGCGTTCCTGGTGGGCCCGAACTCGCAAGGTATTGTCGCCCCAGGGGACGGACGTATCGGATGTCCGGGGGGGATGGACCCGTCCGAACGCTTCGCGACGGGCGATGTCGGCATTGTGTCGCGCAGCGGCGGAATGGCGAGCGAACTCAGCGGGCTCCTGCGGTCCTGGGGGATCGGGACCAGCGTCCAAATCCACATCGGGGGAGCTCCGGTCGTGGGGCTCCGAATGCGAGCGGCGGTCGACCTGGTCTGCGACGACCCCGCGACTCGCCGAGTCGTGGTGTTTGGAGAACCTTCGGGCGATCAGGAGGACGAGCTCGCTGAAGCCGTCGCATCGGGTGAGATCGGCGTGCCAGTGATCGCCATGATCGGTGGCCGCTTCGCCGACACCCTACCGGCGGCGCTCCCGTTTGGGCATGCACCCCGCGCCGGGTCAGGGGCGACCTCGACCGTCGTCGGAAAGCTGGAGCGGCTGCGTGCTTCAGGCGTGCGAGTCGTTGTCGATTTCGAGATGCTGCGACGGGAACTCGACCTGCGAACCGCGTCAGATACCAAGGGAGAACAGCATGACAGAAGTCAAGAGTGAGATCACCGCGAGCGTGTGGCTCGTCAACGTCGCGGTGGGAGACACCGTTGTCAGCGGCGCTGAGCTGGTGGTGCTTGAGTCGATGAAGATGGAGATCCCAGTCCACGCTCCCATCGATGGCACGATCGCCGAGGTGATGGTCGCTCCCGGTGACACCGTCCAAGAGGGCGCGACACTTATCGTGATCCAGAGCTAACAGGATGCGGAAAATCGCCGGTTGAGGGCTGATCGGCGTCCGGAACGTCGGTCGTTGCCACGACCGGGCGGTGTCGGACCGGGTGTTCGGGTCTCGGTTGGCTCCCGTCGACGCCGCGGAGCTGCGCTGGCCTGGTCGATCAGGCGGGTTGGGCGTCGAGGGCGATGATGCGGATCAGGTTGTAGACGGTGGCGTTCATCTTGAACCCGGCCCGGTTGCGTTCTCGGCCGATGTAGCGCAGCTTGTGACCACCGCCGACGGTCTTCATCCAGCCGAAGGGCTCCTCGACCCGTTTTCGTATTCGCTGCGACACGGTGTGGCCGGCGTGTCGGGTGGTGCGGCCCACCGTGCAGGTGGGCACCTCGTCAGGACTGGACGAGCTTGAGCTCAGGCTCGATCCCGCCTGTCGCAGGGGTGGGAATCTGTCGGCCGTACAGAGCCCGGATCTGGAAAGCCAGCCTGAACTCCATCAGGTCGTCGAGCGAGTCGACGCTGCGCTCGAGGATGCTCTCGATACGTCCGAGGCGGTATCGGATGGTGTTGTCATGGACCCCGAGCTGCTGGGCGGTCAGGTGGATGCGGCCGTTCGACTCGAGAAAGGCGTTCATTGTTACAGTCAGCTCTGCACCGTTCTCCACGTCGTACGTCTCGAGTGATGCGAGCATCCGGGATGCGAACCGGTTCGAGTCGGCGGCACTGCTGTTTGCGAGGATCAGGCGGAGTACACCAAGTTCACTGAGGAGGTACACGCCGTCACGCCAGCCTCGCTCCTCCGCCAACTGTGAAAAGCTGAAGAGGTCACGATGGGCTGGGGCATAGTCGCTCAGATGCTCGCATGGTTCAGACACGATGACGCGACCGACATCGACCCAATCACGAAGGCGTTCCGCGAGCGTCTCGATTCCCTGTCGGACGACCGTGAGCCCTTCTTTTGGGGATTCTGTACGTGGGACGCGGAGCAATAAGACGTCGGCTCCTGGTACGCCGACCGCGATGGGCGGGCCCACCACGAGTTCTTGGGCCAGCTCGTCGATCAACCGGGCTCGTCGCACCGCCCCGCCGACCGAGGCCTTGTCTCCATCCGCTGTCCGGTACTCCACACGGACCAGAACGTGCTTGCGCGCCAGATCGACGCCGAAGATGGGTGCGCGGCGGGCGAGCCGCTCGGGTTTGCCGTTCCGGAGCAGTTCGGAAAGATAATCTTCTTGGTCGCGACCTTCATTCTCCAGCTGAAGCATCTCGGAAAGCTGCTGCATAGACAGCGCTAACGTTGCAAGCTCGACGAGATTTTTCTCGACAGGCTGGATCTCTTGTCCGATTCCTACGATGTCGAGGTATCCCGTCACACGGTCATGGACGGTAAGCCGGCCGAGGAGATGTCTACACGTCAGTCCCTGAGACGAGTCTGCGCCGAGGATCAGGCAAGGCTGCTCACTAGTTAGTTGGCTGACAGTCTTTGCGAACCATGCCTGATTCACCACGTTGACCGGAACTCGCGGAGGTATCGGACAGTCAAACCCGGGTGGGGCCGACCACGCGGTCACGATGAAGTCGGCGGTATAGAGAATGACAGGCTTTCGAACAAGTTGGCTAAGGTGATCAAGCACGCTCGCCGTATCCCCGCCCTCAAGTAGCTTGTGGAAGACGTGTCGGCCGATTTTGGCTGCAGCGGCGAGTTCGCGGTTTCGCTGATGCTCGAGCGTTAGCTTCCGACTGGAGATCGCAGCCCGATGGGCGTTGTCAAACATCTGCTCGGCGAGAGCAACGATCGCCCCCAAACCATTGATACCAACCGATTCCGACTCTTCCTCAGAGACGAAAATCAGTAGTCCAATCGAGTTCCCGATGCGCAGCTGGGCGCCGATTACGGAGTTCCCAAGGACAGCGGACGGCGAGCCAAATATCGAGCCAACATCTCTTGAGAATGGAATCGTCCAGGTAGCGGGTGCGTGTGGTTCGAGGAACGAGCTGATCCGATGCGGGACGGCGGCGCGGTCGTGGTCGCTACGCATCGGTTGCGTAGCGACCACATCGGCCTTAGCGCGTTCGGCCGGTCCAATCACGGCGACTCCTGGCGCGCCGTACGTGGACGCAACGACGGCGCACAGCTCCTGAGCGACGGATTGCAGGTCAGTGCACGGGGCATCGTGCACGCCTTCCCGTTGACGCTCGCGGCTAGTGTTCGGCATGGTTCCCCTCCCGTCCAGCGGCGCTGGACAACTGTCCTACTTCACCAAGAGGCCGCGGCTGCGCCCGCTTCGGCGAACTCGTTTCCTGCCCTCCCGGAGCGATTGTTGGAGCTCCCGAAAGTATGGCAGATGTTCCTCCTCTATCGTGTGGCGCGGCGATTCCTTGTAGTTCTGAGCGATATAGTCCTCCTTCGCTTGAATGTCTGCCCGCATCTCGTCAGCGGTCGGCAATGCCGCTCCACCCGTCATGAATTCGCGTATCCATCTCACCTGATTTTCGAAGTTCCGGTTGAGTGCGGTCGTGGAGTTCAGCATCCCGACGAACCATAAACCCGGCCACGAGGGAACCACGATTCGTTTGTAGAGCTCGACCTTGTTGTCGACGATCGGAACAATGTCATCCGTGAAGAACGGGAGGTCGATGAGGTATCCGGTAGCTGCGATGAGGGTGTCAAACTCATCAGAGGTGCCGTCATTAAACAGGATCGTCGATCCGTCGATCTTGGCAATACCTTGTTTCACCTCGATCCGATTATAGGCAATATGTGTAATGACAGTTGCGCTCGTGGTTGGGTGAGCCTTTTTGGTCAGTGGCTTGAATCCGTAGTTCGTCATCCGGCCGTGACCGAGCCAGACGATTATCTTGAGAAGTCGCTGGCGGATCCGTTCAGGTATCCAGTTCCTGTACAGCTTCATGGTGATGTCGGTCACAGGTACGCCGAACAGCAACTTGGGTCCAATGAGGACTCCGGATCGAGCAACGAGCACTGTTCGGGGTGAGTTGACGCAGACGTCGCTCGCAATGTCGACAGCGCTATTGCCGACTCCCACGACGCAGATACGCTTGCCAATAAATGATTCTGGCTCTCGGTAGTCGTAGGAGTGAAGATACTCACCACCGAAACTGTCTCGGAAGTCGGGCACGTGGAGCGGTTTGGTGAGATGTCCGGTGGCGCACACGACGGCGTCGAACTCCTCGTGGGTGCCGTCACCCAGTTGCAGCACCCACCTTGGTGGGGTACGTCCAGGTTCGAACGATGGCTGCACGCTCTCTACCGGCGTTCGGAATCGGATGTGTGGGCGCAGCCCGAAGTGGTCTGCGTAGGACTCAAGGTATCGGTGCATGTCCCAGTGGTCGGGAAAGAGCTGGACGTCATCTGCGAAGGGGAAGTCCGAGAAGGCCGTGAGGTTTTTGGCCGTGTTGATATGCAAGGTCTTGTAGGCTGCCGATCGCCCGCTGTCATTCTGATAGACCCACAGGCCCCCGACGTGGCTGCCGATCTCAAATATCGTTACGTCGATACCGACCTCAAGCAGGTGCTTCGCTGCGCACAGACCAGCTGCTCCAGCTCCGATGATGGCGACCCGTCGCGGATTCTGGAACTCGATGGGCGGGTTTTTCGAGGTGTCTGTGGTCTGCAGTTGTGTTCCGGAAGTAATGGTCACGATACTGAACCTCTCCTTGTTTCTCTTTGAGTCGCGTGTGTGAGTGTTCTGCCGATACTTTCGGCGGTTCGGTGCACCTGAACTGCGAGCGTGGAGTTCACGTGAAGTTGGTCTTCGAGGAGCGGCCCCGAGACGATGATGGATGCCACCGCGTCCCCGTGGGTGGTGACTACTGCAGCAGCGACACCGCAGATCCCGCGCTGGTGCTCCCCATGGTTGAACTCGATGCCACCGTCGTCTTTGATTCGGTCAAGTCGCGCAACTAGATCGGGCTCGGCTTCGCCGAGCAGCGCCTTGCGGCGCTCGGGACTCCAGAAGGCGAGCATGCTCCGACCGGCGGCACTCTGCTCGAGTTTGAATGCGGTGCCGATACCAAGAAAGGTGTCGAGAGGCGCCGCATTGCTCCATATCCGGTCAATCGTGATCGCCGCCTCTGCCACAGGGATAGAGAGGTAGACCACCCACGGCTTGTCCGCGCAAGCCGTTGCACTCAGGTTCACGATGAAGGGGAGCGCAACGTTGCGAACGTCGAGACGATCGAGGTAGGCGTTGGCGAGCGCCACGGACCCACTCCCGAGCCTGTATCGACCGCCTGACGTTTCAACCAACCCTGCCTCGTGGAGTGCTCGCAGAAGGCGATGGGCCACCGTGCGATCGAACTCCGCGATGGCGGCCAACTCCGCAGTGGTCAGTGGACTCGTTGCCTCTTCAAGTGCAGATAGAAGTTGGCACGCCCGCGCCACCGACTGGTTGCTCACCGTTCGTCACCCCTCACCGGGTCCTTCCTAGCACACCTGAGTCGGAATGTGAACACGTTGTGCGTTATTCGCACAACGTGCGGTTGGTCCACGCGAAATCTTTGGCCGCAGGAGCGCACCTAACGTCCAGTGCCCGCGTTTGAGACGACTCCGTACGCTGTGTCGAGCACGAACATGGTGAAGTGGACCCTGCAATGACGGATAGGAACGAACTCGTCGTAGCACGTTGGTTGGTGCGAGTCTTAGCGATGGACGTGGACTGGGACGTCAACGCGCGTGGGGCGGAGCCATTCGGGCGAGCAGGTGGGGTGGGTACCGCTGCCGGATGGTCGTGCGCTCACCCCGAACTGAGCGCACCACTATCAATACCTGACGTCGAGGGAAATGGCTGGGGCTTCTGGACCGGCCGGTGAAAGGGCGCTCCACTGGTCGGGGAGGTGGCCGTGGCGGTCTTCGTGGACGGCCGCTTGGGTAATTCGGGTAACCAGGTCGGCGACGTCAAAGGTGTTGCGCTCACCCTTGTCGTGGAGGTCGCGGATCTCGTCGATGATCCAGGCGGGCTGGGTCGTGAGCATGTCATGGGCGAGGGTGGTGATCCGGGTTGCCCTGGCGTCGTCGATCTGACTCGGCGCGTAGCGGCCGAAAGCTTCGTTGAGCGTTCGTGACCGTCGTGCCGCTCGCAGTTCGTGGCTCAACGACGCGAGCTCGCTGTGGATCGCTTCCTGCTCGATCGGAGTGGCCTGCTCGGCGAGTTGACGCAGATCTGTGCGGCGAGCTTCGAGCTTGAGAACAGGGTCGGAGTCGATCTCAAATCGGTCCAGCTCGGCGAGCGAGCGTTCCTCTCTGGCGTCGAGGTGTGGAGCGAGTTGACGAAGCTGATCGAGGACGTCTCGAACCTCCGGGGGCTGAGCGACCGGCCAGTGGGCGAGGGGCTCCTGCTCGGCGATCAGGGTGGTGACTTGTTCGAGTTCGACGAGGTGGGGCCAGTTGGTGAGGATCCACTCGCGTCGATCGTCCTGAATGGCCATGGCGGCGGACAGGTACTCGTGCATCTCGGTGGGGGCGAGTTCGGATCGAGCGATGCGCCCCATGAAACCCTGTTGGTCAGCCGGCGCTGTGGCGAGCAGTTGCTCGAGCTCGGCTCGACGGTCGACGAGTTCCTGCGGGGTCGCTGCAGGCAGCGGAACCACTTTGGGCGTCGGGTGGTCGGCGAGCCAGAGGCGGTCTTCGAGCATGCGCAGCATCAGGTCCTGCCAGCGATCGCTCTGGATGGGATCAGTGGGGCGTGGGCCGACACCGGGCTCGTCTTGCGCAACGCCGTGGAGGAGTCGGTGGTGGGCGATGCGGTTGACGGCGTCGTCCCAGACGGACGCTGCGGCCGGGCTGTCGGGTCGTGATCCGAGCCACGTGGTGAGCCATTCGGGCGGATCGGCTTGGAGTGCTCGGGCAGCGTCGTCGGCGGCGGTGTGGACGGCGCGTCGATACATCGTGGCGTCGCCTGGCTGGACGCCCTGCTCGCCCAATGCGGCCGCCCAGGCAGCCTCGGCGGCGAGTACCGCATCGGTCTTCCGGGCCAACGTCTCGGCGGCGACGGGTGTGATCTCGACGGCGTCGAGGTGGTCGATGACGACGAGTTGCGACCAGTCGAGGGTCTTGATCGCGGTCCGGTCGTCGATGCTGTCGAACTGAACGAGGCAGCCGCCGGTGGCATCGTCGATGGAGAGGACGTGTCCGACGTTGTCGCGATCGATTGCCCGCACTCGACGTCCGACGTCGACGTGGGTTCGCGTGGCGATGGCGGCGTCGAGCTCGGCGCGCATGTCGGCGGGATCGATGGCACCGCAGTGTTGTTCGGCGTCGTAGGCCTGGCGTGCACGACGGAGCAGTTCCGGAGCCGGGATGGTGGCGACGAGTTCGGCGATTCGGTCGGCGTCGGGATCATCGACGATGACGAGGTTCTTGGCAGCGGAGCGGTGGAGCCGGGCGAGGATGTCGGCCTCGGGATCGGGCACCGATTCGGTCGGCAGTGGGATGCCGTACTCGTGGCGTTCTTCGATCCCGGCTGCTTGGTCGGCGGTGACGTAGAGGCGGGCTTCGTGGCGGGCGCGGGAGAGAGCGACGTAGGCGCCTTCGCGATAAAGGCCGGCGGGGCCGACGACGAGCACGGAGTCACAGGTGACGCCTTGGGCCTTGTGGATCGTGACGGCGTAGGCGTGGTCGACCCAGCCGTAGTCGAGGTAGTCGCGGTCGAGTACGACGTGTTCGCCGCTGGTGACGCGGACGGTCATGTGGTCGGGGGAGAGGTCGGCGACGATTCCGCGCATGCCGTTGTCGACAGCGAACTCCTCGCCGGTCACGAGATGCTGGTGGCGGTCGTTGCGGCACATCACGACCTCGTCGCCGATCACGTAGCCGTGGCCGGCGAACTCGATCTCGTCGTCGAGGGACAGCTCACCGGAGGCGACGAGCATCTGGCGAGCGTGGCGGTTGAGGAATCGCGCTTCGGCGCGTGTCCCGGCGAGTAGCAGCGTTGCTCCGTGGGGGCGGGTATCCCGCCAGTCGCCGAGCACAATCGCGTGGAGGTCGTCGGGGGTGTCCGTGATGACGACCCTGCCGTGGTTTCGGTACGCAGCGAACGCGGTCGGAACGTCGCCGCAGCGGAGCTGGTTGAGCGCCTCTCGTTCCCACTCGTGTTGTTGGCGGCGGTTGACGGTCAGCTCGACGACTCGATCGCCGAGCGTGTCGAGGGCGGCGCGGAACGCTCCACCGGCGGCGACTTCGGGCAGCTGGTGATGGTCGCCGACGAGCACGACCTTGGCGCTGACGGCGGTTGCCTGGTCGACGATCGCAGCGACGTCACGGGTGCCGGCCATCGCGGCTTCGTCGACGACGACAACTGTGGTCGTGGTGATGTCGCGTTGTTCGACGAGGTGCCGGGCGATCGTCGTCGACTCGATGCCCGACCCCTCCTGCAGCTCGCGGGCAGCCCGTGCTGACGGAGCCAACCCGATGACCGACCATCCGGCATCCTCGTAGGCGGCGCGAAGGGTGCCGAGTGTGTGGGTCTTGCCGGTGCCGGCACGTCCGACGATCACGGAGACGCGATCGCCGTTGGATGTCAGCGCTCGGATCGCGGCGGCCTGGTCGTCGCCGAGTGTCGAGTGTTCGATCGCGGCTTCGACCGGGACGGGCTCGAGGATGCCCGTGCCAGCTCGGGTGCCAGCGCCGAGCTGTTCAAGGAGACGTCGCTCGACGGCGAGTAGCGACCGGCTCGTGTACAGCAGCTCCCGGTCGTCGGCAACGGTTCGACCCGGCGCATGGACCGGCCGCCGCTCGGTCCAGTGGTCACCGACCTGCACGACGACCGAGCACGCCAGCGCTCGATTGACCGTGGCTTCCACGGTCGCCAGGCTCGTGTTCGCAGGAAGCGCGGAACCCACAGCCTGGACAAGATCCAACCGGGTGAAGGTTCCCGACTTCTCCGTGACCCGAGTGGTCATCAGCCAGTCGACCCACTCATCGAAGCTCACTGCCCGGATCGCTGACCCGTCACCGTCTACCGACCACCGGTCCGCTGGAATCGTCCATCGCCCGACTTCTGCAGCATCGTGAGGGCTGGCTGCAAGGAGCCGATCGAGCTGTGTCGGGCCCCACCCGAGTGCTTCGGCCCGCTCGCGCCACGCCGCCTCAACGGCCGCGAAGTCTGCCGGTGCCTGCTTGCTCGTACGCGTTTCGAGGAGCGCCTCACTCCTGGCTGCGGGACCCTCGACGCCCCGGCTCTCCATCCACTCGGCGATCTGTTCGCTGCGCTGCGAGAACTCACGAAGCACACGCGATGGGATGCCGGCGATCTCGGCCGAGTCTCGGTGCATCGGGCCCCACTCGACACCGAGTCGCGCGGTGAGCTCGCGGCGCATCGCCGTTTGGAACAGCACGCCGACAGTGCGCTGGGTGCGATAGAGCGCTTGGCCGTCGAGTGCCGTCCAACGTGCGTCGATCCCGCGGGCCATGTTCGCCACGAGGACGTGCCAATGCAGGTGCGGGTCGCCGAGCCGGGACGTGCGATGCGAAAACTGGGCTGCAACGAAGCCGTCGGCGATCATCCGTCGGGTTCCGAACTCGGCCGGGTCGGGAGCCACCCGACGGCTGTTGGTCCCACGTCGCACGAAGCAGGCCTCGCGCTCCAACCACGCCAACGACTCCGCCAGCGCTGCCTCGCACGCCTCCCTCACTGCCGCTTGCACCAGCGGATCTCCCAGCGCGTACACGACCGACACCGACTTCGGGACAGCGAAGGTGAGATCGAACCCGGGAACCCGACGCGGGTGAGTCGTCAACTGCGTGCCGTTGGGCGTGTAACCGGTCCCCGGCGCGAGGCCTGCGAGCACGGCGCGCAGATCCTCGCCGGTGACCTCGTCGCTCAGACCGAGCAGCGACGATCCACTGCCTACCCAACGACCGGTCGCTTCGCCGGCACCCGTGTAGTACTCATCCAGCCCGGAGGCGACCTGGGCGAGGTAGTACGACTCGACCCCGACGCGGAGTTTCCATAGCGACATCACACATACACATGCCTCTGAAATCGCGGATTTGTGACGCGTACGAGCACACGGTGCAGATGTACAGATCCGATGAACGTGAGAACGGGGGTCGGGACGCGAGATGGCCCGAGCCGGGGCGGGGCTCGGGCCATCGATCAGGTGGGCCGGGGCAAGCGGCTCGGGTGAACTTGTCGGGTGTGTCGCGAGTCGGTGCGTTGGTGGGCGGGGCGGTCGGCGCGTCGCGGTAGAGGGCGACGGCGGAGCTCGTCAGCGCCTGGTGAGCTCGTTGGTCGATGGGGACCGAGCGGGAGCGAAGGTGACGGCGGTAGTTCGTCTCGGGCCGGGCCGCAAGAGGTTGTCGATGCCGGCGCTCACGAGATAGTTCGTGAGGGCGACGGCGCGCGTGAGGCGAGTCGTACGAGGGCGCGCTCGACCAGCTCTGGCCATCCGCTGGGATCGTTGGTCGTCGGCGTGATCGCCGTGTGGCCATCGAGGTGGACCTCGAGCCATCGGCCGTCGCTTGCGGCGATAGCGGCGTAGCGCCCCTCGTGGTGGCGTGCGACGGCGAGAGCGGTCGCAGCGGCGAGCGCTGGGTCGGCAGTAACGGCGACCGGGTGGCAGTCGGGCGTGACGACTCGGAACCTGATCGTGGTGCCGGTGGTGGTCGGCGCGAACAGCAGCGCCGGGTGGGCGGCGGGGCGAGTCACCGGGTACCTACTCGGGTAGCGGTCCGGGTAGTGCCGTGGTCGCTGACAATCGAGTACGGGCGCATCACGCTGCCAGTGCCGGGTCGTCACGGAGGTAGTCGGGTAGCGAGGCGAGGAATCGCTGCGGGAGCTGGCGCACGTGAGTCCTCACGGCGAGCGTAGTCGAGCCGATGTTGGCGAACCCGAACCGCGCCATCCGGCTCACGGCCTTCGCTGCCAGCCCGGTCGGCGCATTCTTCGACAGTCCGAACGTGGCGGCGAACACGGTGGGCTCCCACGTGGTCGTGCCGATCGAGGCGTACCGGGCCAGGCGATGCAGAACGATCGTGGCTGACGGCCCGAGCACGGGGCACAGGACGACGAGCGCCTCGTCGCTGTCGGTCGGCAGTCCGTGATCGCAGACCGGGTCGATCCAGGCGATCACGTCGAATGACGGGCGGGACAGAAGTGAAGCGGCGAGCTGGTGGTGGTCCATGACGACCTCCCAAGTGTGAACGGGGAACGAATGGGCCAATGGGCCAAGGCCGGACCGATGTCGCCGACGACTTCCCCAAGCTGGCGACAACGGCCCGGTGGAGCGATGCAATCAAAAATACTCATCCGTGTCAAGTATTTTCATCTGCTCAGCAATCGGTTCAGCGCTCGGCGCAAGTGTCCGCCTGAGATGTGTCTCCTAGTACTTCCAACCTGGTCGAGGGCGTAGCTTCACTCCAGCCCGAACTAGTCGTGACCTCACCGTGGCGGGGCTCACGTTGTTCGCTCGACCAAGCTGCGCGATGCTTTCGCCAGCGAGGTAGCGGCGTTTCAACTCGTCCGTGTTCAACTCCTGGGCTCTCACGCTGGGACGTCCTTTCGACCTCAGCTCGATTCCAGCGTCGACCAGCCATCGACGTGCTGTCTCGAAAGACACCCCAATCTCGCGGGCAACCGCAGTTACGCCTCCGAGGTGTTCGTACATCGCCTCAAGTTCGCGTGCAGATGGTCGCATGTCGGCCGTACTCCAGACAATAATACTCTCGATGACGACGATGTTGACTTTCACTCGTTTCGACGTGAGGGGGCTGATTGCGTCACGACGGAGGACGCAGCGTGCTACGACTGGGTTCCTGTTGACGGTAATCACTGATCCCCAGGCCGAGAAGGTGTCACTTGATTCTCCCTGAGCGCGGTGACCGTCTCCATATCGATGGTCAGCTCGTGACTGTCGAGTCCTCGACTGCGACGGACTCGGGCGCAGATCTGATCCTGAGGACGTCCGATGGCAGGTTGATCGACAGGAGCGTGACAGCGGCGCAACTCGCCGATGCGAGAGTGCCGGAGAACGACGGGCTTGGCGACTCGATGAAGGGATTAGCCGGTCTGTGGGGCCGCTGGATGCAGTACACGGCTCCCCGACTTCGCTCGGCTGCGCTAGCGACACGGCCACTGAAGCCGTACGCGCACCAGGATGAGGCGGTCTTCGATCACATGCTGCCTCAGCCGCAGTTGCGGTTCCTGCTGGCCGACGAGCCTGGGACCGGCAAGACGATCATGACGGGGATGTATCTCAGGGAGGGCCGCCGGCGCGGACTCATTCCTGGACCGAGCGTCATCGTCGTTCCCGCCCACCTGGTCCAGAAGTGGCAGGAGGAGCTCGAGGACTTCTTCGGTATCCGCGCAAGCAGGCTCACACCCGAGATCGCCCGCGACCCCAAGGATCTGGATCCGCGAGTCGACGTCTGGGTGACGAGCGTCGACCTCTACACGTTCAATCAGGATGTACGACGCAAGATTGCCGGCTCCCGGGCATCTTGGTCACTCGCTGTCTTCGACGAGGCGCACCGCTTGACTCCGACGTCGCGATACCTCGGAGCAGCGCAGGAACTCGCTTCGCGGACCCACCACCTCCTGTTGCTCACGGCAACGCCGCACCGGGGGAAGGAGCACTTCTTTAGGGGGCTGTGCAATCTACTCGACCCTCAGCTGTACCCCTGGGCTCCGGATCATGATTCCTACGACAGCGTTCTCCGCCCAAGCCGTCTGAGCTTCCTTCGGAGGATGAAGGAGGATCTGCGCGACCTCGACGGAGCGAAGCTCTTCCCAGCCCGCTACGCCGAGACGCTCAGCGTCCATCTGCAGGACCTCGAACGGGCTGCGTATGACTCAGTGATGGCGTACGCGGAGCAGTGGTACGGCGAGAACTCCAGCCTTGCTCTTTCCATTTACGGAAAGCGCGCTGCGTCATGTCTGCCCGCGGTACGGGCAACGCTCGAACGTCGCCTCACAATGGTGAGCGGCTCCGCCTCGCGGCGGGGACTCGGCCAGCTGCCTGACGCCATGGCAGAAGGACTCCGTGGAGATCGCTCGATGTCCGATGTGTATGAGGACCCCGACGCTCTAGCTGACGCCGAGGATGTCATCGTTGGCGCCGCCACCAGGGACAAGCAGGGTGAGATAGAAGCGATCGAGGTCTTGCTCGCGCAGGTGCGAGCGGCCATCGATTTCGGAGGCACACCAGCAAAATGGACTCGGGCATTGGAGGTGCTCGATCGTCACGGCATCTACCCAGGCGAAGGGCAGCTGCTGGTGTTCACTGAGTTCTCAGATACTGCTCGATGGCTGAATGAACGCTTCGCTCATGATGGCTTCAGTGTCGAGACACTCGAGGGCGCCGTAGACCATCGAGCTCGCCATGAGCTGCAGCGCCGCTTTCTCGCCGGTGAGTTTCAGGTGCTTGTCTCAACCGATGCCGGTGGTGAAGGCATCAACCTTCAAAGCGCAAACGTGATGTTGGACTGGGACGTGCCGTGGTCCCTCGTCCGTCTGGAACAGCGCATGGGACGACTCCATCGGATCGGCCAGATGAATGACGTCTTCATCTACCACCTGGTCGCGCCCGAAACTCGGGAGGGCCGGGTGCAGCAGGTGATCCTTCAGAACCTGGAGGCTGCTGCAGCGAGCCTCGGTGGGCGGATCTTCGACCTGCTTGACGCCACTATAGAGCGAGCCCTCGGTGAGAAGCTCGACTTCGCTCAGGCGCTCGCCAAGGCACAGGCGAATCCAGCTGTGGAAATTGTCCTCCCGGAGATAGCGGATCTGAAGCGCGCTGGCGAGGAACTGGTCAATGCTGACAAGCACCTTCGAGCAACGGTCGATCACGACGCTGCTGAGGCTCGATTCAGGGCGGACCGTCTTGAGACAATCAACCCTGTCATCGTTGACGGATTCATCGACACGGTGTCGGCCGCCAAAGGGTGGGCGATTGGTCCAGGACCAGCTGCTGGCATTCGTCAGCTCCATTCCGCCAGTCCGTTGCCCACGGCGCTCGGAGGAGGTACGACGAGATACGTCGCGGCCGACGGAGGATTCGTGCAGCAAGCCCGCGTCGACGGTGTGGAGGACCTCGACGATGTTCTGGTGCTCGGCCCGTCAG
Organism: uncultured Acidimicrobiaceae bacterium; assembly: GCA_963973395.1. Classification (GTDB taxonomy): domain Bacteria; phylum Actinomycetota; class Acidimicrobiia; order Acidimicrobiales; family Ilumatobacteraceae; genus Ilumatobacter. The sequence continues at coordinate 4,294 of CAXBAZ010000001.1, read as the reverse complement.
AGGAGACCTTCACCTCGCTTGTCGGCCTGGCCGTGGAAACCGGGCGGCCGGAGCTCCTGCGAGGCGTCCGCGCCATCGACACAGGCTCGCTGACGCAATACACCCTGCTGATCTACGAGGCTGAGATCCGTATGCACGATGGCGTTCGGCAGGTTGCCCGTCCCTCGCCCATCCTTGTGCGCTGGTCAGGCGCTGGGGCGTTCGAGATCTCTTGGGAGTCTTTGATGACGTTGCGACCTGGAGCCGGCCCGGCCAGCTCCAAGCCTTCACCGGCACAACTGAACGACGGAGATACCGAAGCAAGAGCTGCTCTCGCCAGAGAAGCAAACCGCCAACGGGCTGATCGGCTTGGGTGGCTCGCGAAGGCGCGCGAGCAACTGGATGAGCTCGAGGATCGATTTCTCGAAGAGATCGCCGAACTGTCGAAGAACGAGCGCCAGAGGCGACAGGCTCTGTTCACTGGCCTGAAACACGAGAGACTTGGTCAACTACAGGAGCTCGAAGACGTGCAGCCCAGCGCGGCCCGGCTCGTTGGCTGGGTGGCTGTGGAAGCAGGCCTGACGGCCGACCAGCTCGGCTATGACCCCAACGCAGAGAAGGTGGCGGTCGCGCATGTCATCGCTGAACTCGAGGCGACCGACTACCACGTCGACGACCGGCAGACAGCCGGCGTGGGCTATGACCTGCTCGCTCGGCACAAGCGCACCGGCGAGCAGCGATGCGTCGAGGTCAAGGGCTTCACTGACCAAATGGGCCCCGTGTGGCTCGAACAGAACGAGTGGGCGCAAGCATTGCAACGGAGAGATGACTATTGGCTGTATGTCGTCGACGACTGCGCGCTTCGGCCCAAAACCTGCGTGAGAGTACAGGATCCAGCGACTGTGTTCGCCGATGGAGCGGGCCGAATACAGCGGTTCCAGATCAAGCTCTCTCAGCTTAAGGAGCAGGCGACTACATGACTGATGTACCAAATGAGCGGATGATCGATCGCTGGTTTCCTGTCGCTGCGGTCGATGAGGCCTGCGGCACACCTGCCGGATCCGGACGAGTCGAGAAGGCGGTCTTCACCTGGTTTGCCTCCCGTCCAATCGCTCAGGCCCGCGCCGCAGCTCTTACGGCTCTTCTGCCGGCGGAGGACCAACTCAAGCCACTGATCGAGCACGCAGTCCTGACGGGCGATCGCGACGTCTTTGACCAGCTGATCGCCCGAGTTCACGACACGTTCGACGGTCGTGTACCAACGGTCCTCGACATGTTCTCGGGTCGGGCAATCATCCCCCTTGAGGCCGCGCGGTGCGGTGCGAAAGCCACGGGAATCGACCTTTCTCCGGTAGCAACCCTCGCCGGCCGCTTGCTTGCCGACTACCCGGCTCGTGATTGGTCGAGCGAGCCTCGACTTCCCTTTCTCGCCGAGGAAGCAGTTCTTGCACTCGACGGTGGAGTGTCGGACCGCCTGGCCCGCGATGTCGAAGCGTTCTTGGCCGAAGTCGGCCAGCGGATGGCAACAGCAATGGAGCCGTTCTACCCGCGGAACGTTCACGGGGTGTTCCCCTGGGGCTACCTCTGGGCCATCACTATCCCCTGCGACAACTGCAAACGACGTTTTCCACTACTCGGCTCATTCGTGCTGAAGCATCCGTACAAGAAGACCGATGACCTCGGTCAATCAATGGAGCTCATGGTCGACGGCAATGGATGGCGGGTCCGCGTGATCGACGGACCACCGGTTCAAGAGCCGACCTACCGGTCGGGGCTCCGCGAGGATGGAACCAAGAAGAAGGGCAAGTCAGCACGTTGCCTGTTCTGCCAGCACGTCCATAGCCTCGAGACAGTCAAGGCGAAGGGCGAGGGCGGCGAGTACATCGATGCTCCCCTTGTTGTGGCAGACGGGGACCAGGACGGCAAGCGGTACTTCAGACTGCCGAGCGAGATCGAGCTTGCGGCTGCCACAAACCCGTCGCTGCTCGAGTTGACCTCCGACGGGCCGTACACAGCGGTACCGGACGAGAGGATTCCGGCAGGAAACGTGCATACGGTCATGGCGAGCGGTTACGGCTACAGGACCTTCGGCGAGCTGATGAACGCTCGTCAGACCCGAATGTTCATCGAAACTGTTCGCGCAATCATTGACTTGCATGGTGACCTTCGGGATGCGGGGATCAGCGAGACATACGCCGCTGCACTTGCGTCCTTTGCGGCTTCGAACCTTTGCCGGCAGATGCGCCTGGCAACACGAGGCGCGCGTCTCAGACAGCACGGGAAGCCGGACGGATCTGCGAACAATAACATGCAGGTGGGCGACCTTTTCCAGAACGAGGCGAGCGTCAACTTTCAGTTCGACTATTTCGAAGCCGGTCCCGGAGCAGGGGCGGGAACCTGGATGTCCGTCTCACGCTCGTGCGTCGGAGCTGTTGACAAGGTCTTGCGGGAGCGTTCCGGGCTTCCCGTCGTGACGAAAAGCGCCTCCGCCACCGCTCTGCCGATGCGCGACAACTCAGTGGACGTCGTCATCTGCGATCCACCTTATTACGACATGATCGAGTACGCCGACGCCTCGGACTTGTTTCATGTGTGGCTCAAGCGGGCTTTGTTTGACATCGAATCCGACCTCTTTGGTCCCGACGCCCAGGGGAGCACCGGGCTGCAAGACAAGGATCAAGAGATCATTGTCCGTCGCGTCCACGAGCCCGGCAGAGTGAAGCACGATACGGCGTTCTACGAGTCCATGCTTTCACGTGCGTTCGAGGAGGCCCGACGAGTTCTCAAACCAGAGGGTCACATGGTGGTCGTCTTCGGCCACTCCGATCCCGACGCCTGGCGTCGACTCCTCGGGGCGTTGCAGGCAGCCGGGTTCGTGGTCACTTCGGCGTGGCCGTCGCGAACCGAATCCGGAAACCAGGGTGTGGCCTCGATCAAGGTGACGGTGAGCATCGGTTGTCGCGTTGCAGGTTCCGGGCGGCCGGTGGGCATCGCATCGGAGGTGGATCGTGAGGTCACCGACGCGGTGACGTGTCGAGTCGCTCAATGGGACACCGACGGCTTGGCGCTTGAGGACCAACTCATGGCCTCCTATGGTCCAGCAATGGAGGTTTACGGGCGCTACGCCACCGTTATCAATCCTGACGGAACAGATGCCGACCTGGACCGATACCTCACCATCGCGCGCCGATCAGTTCGTGACGCGATGCGTCTGCGCGTGGATGAGCTCCCGTTGGAGACCTTCGACGCGATCACGCGATTCAGTGTCTTTTGGCTCCGAGCGAAAGGGCGCGCCGAGGTACCGAAGGGCGAGGCCCGGTTTTTCGCTCAGGCTGATGAGCTTCGCCTTGACGATCTCCGCGGACGGATCCTGGTGGAATCCAAGGCAGGCTTCCGGCTCCGGCTCGACGGTCCGGGGAGTGTGACAGAGTCCTCCTCCGTTTTCGAGCTCGTTCGTGCCATGGCGGCGGCATGGGACAGCGGGGGAACCGAAGCTGTGGCTTCGGTTATGGCCTCGGCCGGCCGTGACTCAGACGACCGACATCTCTGGGCGACCGTCGCTGACCTCGCTAACAACCTTCCAGCCTCCGACGGGACGGCCAAAGCGCTGGCGGGAATCAAGCGCACGTCAGCCACCATTTCGACCGTGGTTGGGAGCCTGCGCGAGTCACACGAACAGGCGAGCCTGTTTGATGAGGAGGCATGACAGGGATGGCCAAGTTCCCGCATTGGACAGATGTCCTCGCACTGCGCACCGAGGTGATCGCTTCGGACGGTGGCGTCGGAGAGTTGCAGATGAGCCTGCACAAGGCTGTCTATCAGACCGTCGACGTCCCATACCGCGACGTCTCGTACTACTCCGAGATCACCCAACCCACCCCGAATCTGATCGGCTTCTTCTCCCGAGTTGCGCGCCGCCTCGGGAGTGCGGGCGAGGCGACCGCCCTTTACCACCTTGACCAAGGCATGGGCGGGGGCAAATCGCACGCACTTGTCGGGCTCTTCCATATGGCGAGCGACCCCAAAGGGTTCTTCGACACTGCGCTGGGAAGGCTCGTGATTGACGAGGCGCAGGCAAGTGGCGTGAAGGTGGACTTGGCTGGCACCCGAGTCGTCACACTTACGGCGGACAATTTCTCGCCCGGAAGAACGAGCGAGACCTTCGGGTCGGCCACCGACCTCTTCGGACGGTTTCTATGGGGGCTATTTGACCGAGACCGAGCCATGTACGACAAGTACTACGCGATGGGTGCGAATAAGGACACGATACGAAACGCGTTGAGCGAAGTGGGTCGACCCGTCCTGATCCTCCTCG